>CAMOLV010000005.1 GCA_946619045.1 uncultured Coriobacteriales bacterium
CTCGGTCTCGACGTCGAGGTCAAGCCCCTGCCCGAGGGCGAGGCTCCCGCTGCCGCTCCTGCCGAGGAGGAGGCTCCCGCCGAGGAGGCTCCCGTCGAGGAGTAAGTGCCGCAAAAGCACTGTCAACGGGGTCGTCGCAAGGCGGCCCCGTTTTGTTTTATGCTGGGGCAAGCAAAGAAGATGCCCAGCTGCTGTTGCAGGAGGTTCTCATGGATAGAAGAACGTTCATCAAAGTCGCCGCAGGCGCCGGAACGCTGGCCCTCGCCGGGTGTGCCGGAAAGCAGGACGGCGATACCGCTGCCGAACCTGAAGACGCGGGCTCCGAGGAGGGTTCTACGGAGGGCGAACCCGAGCCAGAGCACGATGCCGGGCTGCCCACGCCCGTGCGCATCGCCGCGCTCAAGGGCCCCACTGCCATGGGCATGGTAAAGCTCATGGATGATGCCGCTACGGGTCCGATAGATGGAAACGCCTATGAATTCCAGCTGCTCGCCTCGCCCGACGAGGTCGCGCCGCTCGTGTTCAAGGGCGATGTCGATATCGCCTGCGTGCCCGCCAACCTCGCGGCGGTGCTCTACTCCAAGACCGAGAAGGGCGTCCGCGCGCTCGCCATCAACACGCTGGGCGTGCTCTACATCTGCGAGAAGGGCGAGACGATTCACGAGGTGGCCGATCTTGCGGGAAAGACCGTCTATGCCAGCGGCAAGGGTGCGACGCCCGAGTATGCGCTCCAGTACGTGCTCGAGGGTGCCGGCCTTTCCGAGAGCGTGACCGTCGAGTGGAAGAGCGAGCACGCCGAGTGCGTGGCCGCCCTCGCCAGCGATCCTGCGGGTGTGGCCATGCTGCCGCAGCCGTTCGTGACTGCCGCCCAGACGCAGGACGATACCATCCGCATCGCGCTCGACCTCAACGAGGAGTGGGCGGCCGTCGCCTCCGCGCGTCAGGAGTCCGCGGCGCTCGTCACGGGCGCCACCATCGCACGCCTCGACTTCGCGCATCCCAACAAGGAGGCCCTCGACGCCTTCATGAAGAGCTATGCGGAGTCCGTGGCGTGGGTCAACGAGCATGTCGATGAGGCTGCTGCGCTGATCGGCGGCTTCGACATCATCGCCGAGCCGGTCGCCAAGAAGGCCCTCCCGTACTGCAACATCGTCTGCATCACCGGCGACGAGATGCACGATATGCTCGACGGATACCTCAACGTGCTCTACGAGGCGAATCCCGAGTCCGTGGGCGGATCCGTGCCTTCCGAGAAGTTCTACGAGCTTCCGTGAGCGGGCGATTCGACAACATTCTGACGTTTAAGCGGCTGGCCGAGCGCCTCTGGCCCATCCTCGTGTGGGTTGCGGTCTGGGCGCTCGCCGCCGCCCTGCTCGGCCAGCCCGTGCTGCTCCCGTCTCCTGGCGAGACGGTGGTACGGTTGAGCCAGCTCGTGGTTACGGGTGAGTTCTGGGCATCGATTGCCTGCTCGCTCGGACACATCGCGCTCGGTTTCCTGCTTGCCTGCCTGCTCGGCATAGGCTTGGCATCGCTCTCGTACATGTCGGCTCCCGTGCGACGCCTGCTCGCACCCGTGGTCGGCGCCATCAAGGCCGCCCCCGTCGCATCGTTCATCATCCTCGTGCTGGTGTGGGTGCCGTCGCGCGACCTATCGCTCGTGATCTCGTTTCTGATGGGATTTCCCATCATGTACACCAACATCCTCCAGGCGCTGCTCGCTACCGATGCGGGCATGCTCGAGATGGCGCTGGTGTTCAGGCTCTCGACTGCCAAGCGTATCCGCTCGATCTACCTCTCGCAGGTCCTGCCCTCCTTCGAGGCCGCGTGCTCGCTCGCCCTGGGCTTCTGCTGGAAGGCGGGCATCGCCGCCGAGGTCATCGGCCTTCCCGACCACACCATCGGGGACCATCTGCACGATGCCAAGATCTACCTCGACACGCCGTCGCTGTTCGCGTGGACCCTGGCCGTCATCGTGCTCTCCATCATCATCGAGAAGGCCGTCCGAGCGCTCATCGCGCGTGCGGTGGCGTATGTGGAGGCGCATGCCTGATGGATGCCCTGGTCACATTCGATGCGGTCTCCAAGACGTTCGGCGAGAAGCTCGTGCTCGACTGCTTCTCCTACGCGTTTTGCCGCGATACCGTCACCTTCATCGAGGGACCCTCGGGTGCGGGCAAGACCACGCTCCTGCGATTGGCCTGCGGGTTGGAGAAGCCCGATTCCGGCACCATCAAGCGGGTGGACGGTCTGCGGTTCTCGTTCGCGTTCCAAGAGGACAGGCTATGCGAGAACCTCTCCGCCTCCGCAAACGTGCGGCTTGCCTGCGCCGATGCCAAGAGCAGCGTTCCCGAGGAGCTGCTTGCCCGCTTCGGGCTCTCCGACAGCAGGGCGACGGCGGTCCGCAAGCTCTCGGGAGGGGAGAGACGCCGGGTGGCGTTGGCGCGTGCCCTTGCTGCCGATTCCGATGTGCTTTTGCTCGACGAGCCGCTCACGGGCCTCGACGATGATGCCAAGGCCCGCGCAATCGGCATCATCGAGGAGCATCTTCCCGGAAAAGCGGTGCTCTGGGTGACCCACGACAAGGATGAGAAGCGCCTCATCCCGTCCTTCAACATCGTCACCCTCTGATCGCGGGGGACCACTCCGAGGCTGCCGCGACGAATCTCGGCCGTGCAGCTGTTTTGTGATTGCCGATATTTTTGTCCGCCATGTTGGTATACTCATGGTACGGATCAACTCCGTGGTGTGGTGGCACCTAAAACCCGAGATATAGGTGAGACGAATGGGCTCACGGGTCGGCAAGAGACGGAAAACCTTGCAGAAAATAGGGCGTATAGCTCGAAAATGTCGGCGGGCGACGTTAAAACCACCACTAAAGAAATGTCGCGGGCGTATCGCTCTGGCGGTGCGCCCGCGCTCTATTGGACGGTTCCCTGAGGAGGATGGGGCGTGCCCAAGGCCAAGAAGCCGAGAATTCCCTCGCTGGTCAAAGCGGCCGAGGCCTATAAGGCCAACCTGCTCAACCGCAACGTCCTCCTCGTGGGCATCGACCGCGAGGGCAATGTGGGCGTGCAGCAGTTCCGCTTCCTCGCCCGCCATTTCCGCCACCTGACCGGGGTTCGCACCACGCAGAACATCAAGGCGGTCGATTTCTTCAACCGCTGCGTCGAGCACAGGATCGCTGATTCAGACATCCGCGAGGACCCCTCGGGATTCGCCGAGCTCAAGCTCCAGGCATCCAAGGCCATGTTCAAACCCGACCTCTCCGCGACGTACTTCGGCGATGCCAACGGCTCGCGGCTCTATGTGCAGGCGGATAAGTACGCGGGAAACAACTGGGCGTGCCTCGGCTTCGTCGAGGACAGCGGCTGGCACGACCCCATGACCATGCTCGACTCCCCGGTGGAGAAGGAGATCTCGCAGTCGCGCAAGTTCAGGGTCATCGCGGTCTTCACCAAGGCAGTGACGGAATCGCGCTACGGAGCTCCGATCAAGGTCGCGCTTCGCGAGCGGGACAGCTGGGACAAGATCCAATCGATGCTTCCCGCCGGCTTTTCATACCTTTCGCTGTAGCGCGGGGTGCCCGGATTCCCGCTGCCGGCGCGGCGGGTCCTGAGTTTGCTACGATATCGGGGAAGAGTGAGGGGAGGTGCGCATGTACATCGTGTTCCTTGCAGGCGGTATCGCGTCGGGCAAATCGAGCGTCGCCTCCGCCCTGGAGAGGCTCGGGTGCGTGCGCATCGATCTCGACCGCGTGTCGCGCGAGGTGCTCGAGCCCGGCAGTCCCTGCCTGGATGCGCTCGCCGAGGCGTTCGGCGCCGACATCGTCGATCCCGAGACGGGCATGCTGGATCGCCCGCTGCTCGCGGAGCGCGCATTCTCGACCGAGGGCAACCGAAGGCTTCTCGAGGATATCGAGCTCCCGTTCATCAAGGCCCGCCTATCGGAGCACCTCGCCGAGCTCGCCGACGAGCCGGGCATGGCGGTCGTCGAGATCCCGCTGCTCGACCGCCTCGACGACCTCTCCGCAGCCGATGAGGTCGTCTACGTGCACGTGCCCCGTCCGATCCGCCGCGAGCGCGCTATCGCGCGCGGCATGTCCGGCGATGACTTCGATGCCCGCGATGCGGCGCAGCCGAGCGAGGAGTACCTGTTCGCGCATGCCGACACCGTGCTCGACAACGGGGGCACGCCGCAGGAGCTCGAGCAGGCGCTGGCCGCCTGGATCGGGCAGCGCGGGCGCTTCATGGATGCGGGAGGGGAGGACTAGCCATGGCAGGTGCGCAGCCTCGTTCCCACATACGGTCGCTGATCGCCATCGTGCTGATCGCCGCCCTGTTCATCGCAGTGCCGTTCGTGATGCCGTTCATCTCGAACGCCTACCTGTATCCCATCTCGAACAACGGCGATATCGCCGCGTCGTCGCAGCGCCATAACGTCGACCCCTACCTCGTGTGCGCCGTCATACGGTGCGAATCCGGCTGGGATGCCGGGGCGTATTCCGAGGCGGGTGCCGAGGGCCTCATGCAGATCATGCCCGAGACCGCCCAGACCATGGTGAACTTCGGGCTCGTCGACCCGGAGCGATTCCCCGTCGACGACCTTGCGAACCCTGCCGTCAACATCGAGTACGGCTGCGCCTGCCTGGAATACCTTTCCGGGGAGTTCGACACGGTCGAGCAGGTCATCGCCGCCTACAATGCGGGGCTGGGTCCCGTGCGCATCTGGGCGGCCAATGCGGAGAGCGATGGCATCGCGTTCACCGATGCCATCGATTATCAGGAAACCCGCGCCTATGTGACGCGGGTCCTGGTGTCGTACGAGGGCTATAGGAACTCGTATCCCTCGCTATATCCCGACCCTGAGTGAGTGGTAGATATCAACCAGCACATCGTCGCGGCGCGCATCGATGAGCGTGCCGGTGAGCGAGGCGGCGACGCCGAAGAGGTTGCTGTCGGTGGCGGCGATGGCGGCGCGTGCGGCCATCATGCGCAGCGCCTCGGGGTCGCCCACGGGGATGCCGGCCTCCTTCAGCACCGCTAACGCCTCTTCCTCGGATAGGTGCTTGAGGGAGGGGTCGGACTCGAGCAGGTCCGCGAGCTCGTCCTTGGCCTGCTCCATGAGGGGCGTGCCCAGCGCGATGGAGCGCTCGTAGCAGGCCACCGAGAGGTCGCTCCTGCCGCGCTTCCACTCCATGTAGGCGAGACGGTAGAAGCAGATGGCGAGATCGCGCGAGGTCGAGCACCGTGTGATGGCCTCCTCGAGCAGGTCTGCGGCGTCGTAGGTGCGCGACATGTTCTCGAGCACGCGTACGCGCACGAGCGCGGCGTCGGGAGTCGCGGGCGCGATGCGCACGAGCTCGTCGGCGTGTGCGAGGGCCTCCTCGCCGCGGTCGAGCATCGACAGGATACGCGCCGCGCATGAGTGCGCGGTGTAGTAGGAGTCGGGGACGAGACGGACGACACGGCTGCGGTCGTCGAGGTTGAGGTTGAACCAGACACGCTCGATAACAGAATTGAAGTAGCGGTAGACCGTCTCGCTGTCGTCGAGGTAGACGCCCATGGCGGTGAGCGGCGCGAGCGCCTCGTCGATGGCGGCGAGCTGCGCCTCGAGGTCGGCATGCTCGGGGTCTTCGAGCGCCGCCTGCGCGGCGGACACTACGGTGTCGAGCAGGCTGCCCTCTACGAAGAGCTTGCGCAGGGCATCGAGGTCCGACACGTCGACCGTTCCCTCCACAAGGGCCTTGCTCGTGCGCTCCGCGGCCTCCGCGACGCTCACGTCGCGCGCGGTATCGCGGATCGAGACAAGCTGCGTGACCATCTCGCCCGTTGTGGTTATCTGGGATGCGGCGAGGCGGTCCCATGCGTCGGAGCGCACCGCATGCTCGTAGATGCCCAGCTCGGAGTTGATCCGCGCCCCGCAGCTTGCCGTGACGGCCTTCGAGGAGAGGCGCGGGTCGACCTCGACGGGGACGAACCGCTCGCTCGGGCTCACCGCATGGTCGTCGATCGGCATGAAGGAGTCGACGGGGAGGAACCAGCCCTCCTCATCGAATCGTACGCGGATAGAGGGATCCGACGGGAACCCGACGGTGTCGATCTGCGGGTCGTGCGCGGCGGGGAGCAGGCGCCTCAGGGCCGCGCGGTCGAGGTCGAGGGAGAGCAGCGTGTCGGTTCCGCGCGGCACGCCGCAGTTCACGACCACGCGCTTGACCTCGGGGTTGAGCTCGAACGCCTTGCGGCCGAAGAGGAGCGCGGACCGCAACGCATAGGCGCGGGCAGCGCAGATGCATCCCGCTCGGTTGGCGGCGATGAACGCCATCGATGCGGGACGGGGGATGGTGAGGTCGATGACGAAGAGGCTTGCGGCTGCGTTGGCCTGCATGCCGAACGCCGCACGGAAGGGGACGGGGACGTTCTCGGCGAATTCCGCGAAGCGCTGGCGCTGCATCCATTCGCCCTGCTCGAGGGCTCCCTCCGCGATGCCGGGGAGCACGCGGCCGGTATCGCGGGCCTCGAGGTCGAGCGTGTCCTGCATGACCTCGAGCGCCGAGCACTCCTTCATGCGCATGGTTTGATTGACGTTGAGCGCGCACTCGATGCCGAGGAATCGGTCGTATGCCTCATCGGAAAGGCCGTCGTTGCTCGTCCCAAGCCAGAAGCTGTTGGAGCGTCCGAGCTTGACGGCCTCGATCTTCGGCGCGTCCGACCATTCGGGGAGGCCGATCGCCTCGAGCATCGATGCGAGCGCGGCATCCGAGGGATCCTGCTGCGGGTGCGCGATGAAATCCTTGAGCGTGGCGAAGACGTCGTTCGAGCGGATCACGGCCTTCTCGATGGCGAAGCCCTGGGCGGTGTTCTCGGGAGCGAAGAGCCCGGTGCGCGACCCGCCTGCAGGTGCCGGCGCGGGGGCTGGTGCGGGAACGGCCGTCTGCGCGGGAATAGCTGCGGGCACCACGGCGGTTGCGGGTGCGGCGGGCATCTCGTATTCGTCTGCGGCGTCGCCTGCGATGGTGGTGATCGAGACGATCCTATCGCCCGGCTGCCCCGACGGTTGAGGCTGGCTTGCTCCAGTCGGCACCGCGACGGGAAGCTCGTTTACCGGTGTGACGCTCGAGCTGCCGCCACGGTAGAACCAGAGGCCGCCCTTGACAAGCCCGAAGACGATAAGTGCGCCCGGTATGATGAGAACGAGGCCGCCGAGCAGGACGTCCGAATCTCCCTCCAGAGCGCCCATGACCATGGCTGCCACGATAAGCAAATTGAACAAACCGACGATGCAGGCGGCGACGATCATGACGATGCCGCAGCCGGGCTTTCTCTCTGCCAAATGAAGCTCCTAACCACGCAATGATCCATCTTCGATTCTACCGCGTGGGGAGGACAATGTATGCGGTGGGGGAGGTGCCTTCGGCTATCGATGATCCCGGATGATCTCCTCGGCAACCTCGCCCCGTGAGATGCAGCGGTCCATCGCCCGTTTCTCGATGAGCCGGTGGGCTTGCGACTCGTCGATCCCAAGATCCGAGATCAAAAGCCATTTCGCCCGATTGACGAGCTTGATCTCGGCCATCTTCTCCTCGAAGGAAAGGGTGATCTTCCCGATGGCGCGGAGACGCTCGCGCGTGCTCGCCATCCAATCGAGGGCGCGCGAGAGCATCGCCTCGCTCGTGGGCTTGCCCAGGGTATAGACGCCATAATCGCAGACCTTCTCGCGGATATCCCTGCAGATGTCGCTTTTCGCAAGCACGAGCACGACTGCCTCGGAAGAGCTGCTGACGTCGATGGCGAAGCGCGTGCCCATGCCGTCGGGCAGCGGCGCGTTGATGATCACGAGGTCGTAGGGGCGCTCGTTCCATGCGCGTTGGGCGGCCCCTATGCTCTTAACGACGCGCGCCCGGCCATAGCGGTCCTTCGCCAACAGCGCGGTGAGCACCTCGGTCGCTTTCGGCGCATCGGAGGCGATGAGAACATCGTATGTCCGCTCCATGAGATCCATGCGACTGCCTTCGGCCTTTCCTGACATCTATCCGATGCGGTAGGACGAGAGGACAGGCGAGGGGATGTGCGCCGAGATGAGATCGCTCGACGCCGCACGGAGGCGTGCCTCCTCAAGCGTTGCAGGGAGGGTCGGAGCGGCGGCCTCGTCCTTCCCGTGGCATTCCCCGAGCCCCTCGATGCCCGCCCAGATCATGAGGGCGAGCGCGAGGTAGGGGTTGGCCGATGGGTCGGGGGAGTGGAACACCGCGAAGCGTTGCCCGTCGGCGACGGGAACGCCGACCAGCCGGGAGAGGCCGTCCGAGGAGAGGTCGCGCGCAAGCCGCTCATACGATCTTTCGACGGGATCCAGGAAGACGGTCATGGCAGCGAGGTGGCCGAGCATGCCCGCGACCATGGCCTGCAGGGTTGCATCGCTGGCGAGAGGTCCGGGAGACATCCCGATATGGAACCCGTTGCCGGGCTGCTGGGCAATCGGTTTGGGGGAGAAGTCCGCGTGGAACCCGTTGCGGAAGGCCATCGCGCTCACGACCCGCTGGAACAGCATGATGTTATCCGCGGCGGTGATGGCATCCGAGGGACGGAACACGATCTCGTTCTGCCCCGGCCCCTTCTCGTGATAGGAGCTCTGCGGGTGGACTCCCATCCGCTCGAGCGTGAGGCAGATCTCGCGCCTCACGTTCTCGCAGCGGTCATCTGGGGCGATGTCCATGTAACCCGCCCTGTCGCATGGGATGTCAGTAGGCTCCCCCTCCTCATCGAGACGGAAGAGGTAGAAGTTCTGGCGCGTGTCGAAGACGAGGTCGAGACCCGCTGCGGCGGCGTCGGCGGCGGCGCGGAGCAGCAAGCTGCGCGTATCGCTCTCGCAGATGGTTCCATCGGGCAGATGCAGGCTCGTGAACATCTGCACGACCCGACCATGCTCGGGACGCCAGGGGAGGGGCACGAGCGTTCCCGGGTCGGGGCGCAGGAACAGCTCGCCGCCCGCCGTGCCCTCGAACCCCGGGATCGCCGATGCGTCGATGGCGATCCCGCGCTCGAAGGCGCGCTCGAGCTCTCCGGGCATGATCGAGATGTTCTTCTGCCTGCCGAAGACATCGCAGAAGGCGAGGCGGATGAACTTGACGTCCTCCTCCTGCAGATACTGGGCAACCTCTTCCTCGGAATACTCCATCGCGGCCTCCGTGCCATCAATTCGCAACGTACATCTGCCTATAGGGATTGCTGCTGTCGGGCGTGACGACGGTGAACGTCGCCGCGAGCACCTCTTTCGCATCGTAGCCGAAGAGCGTGCAGAACTCCTTGATCACGGGTTGTATCTCGGCGAGGTCCTGCCCATCTGCGATGCGCGTCGTCACCTGGGGTGGGAACGAGATTCCTTCGCACGATGAGCGCAGGATCATCTTTCCGCCGTGCATGCCGGTGCAGGGGAAGAATCCCACGGCCTTCCCCTCGGGATCGCCGAGGTTGAGGACGACGATGACGCCACCTGCCTGGTATTCTCCGAGAAAGCTGCCCGCACGCCCGCCGATCACCATCACGGGGACCTTGTCGCGGTACGCCTTCATGTGGATGCCCGCGCGGTATCCCGCATCACCCTTCACGAAGATCGAACCGCCGCGCATGGCGTATCCCGCGGCGTCGCCTATGGTGCCGTGGACGACGATGGATCCGTCGTTCATGGTGTCTCCCACGGCATCCTGGGCGTTTCCCATGACGGTGATGGATGCCCCGTTGAGATAGGAGCCCAAGGCGTTGCCCGGGACGCCCTCGATGACGATGCGCTTACCGGCCATTCCCGCCGCGATGAAGCGCTGCCCGCAGCATCCTTCGACGATGCAATCGTCTCCGGTCGCCTTGATGGCGTCGTTCAAGGCCTTGTGGTCGAGCCCGTCTGCGTGTATCCGCTCCATGCTAGACAACACCTCCGAACTTCTTTCTACGTTGCTCGCGCGGGAATGCCGTCGTCGTCGCCGAAGTTTTCAACAGCTCGAAATCGATGGAGGAGAGGGGCGTGCGCTCGCGGATGAGCGAGGTGTAGATGCCGGCGCGCTCGTTGCTGCCGATGAGGATGAAGCCCTTGAGCAGGTTGTTCTCCCAGAACAGCCGCTTGACGGAGGTCCCGTTGACCTCCTCGTAGACCTCCCCCGTATAGGTTCCCGCTGTCATGGCGTGGAGCCCGAAGAAGCCGATCGAGTTCATGGGGATGGCCTTGTCGAAGACCTCGTCGCCTCCCGCCATGTTCACGCCTGCTGCATGCCCCTGCAGGTACGCGTTGGGAAGGATCGCGATGACGCGCCGCTGCCCGAGGGAGATGTCGTTTCCCTCCGTGCAGTCGCCTGCGGCATAGATGCCTGGGATCGAGGTCTGCATGCGATCGTCCACCACGATGCCGCGGCCCACCTCGCCTCCGATGTCCGCGATGAGGCCCGTGTTCGCCCGCACGCCCACCGCGAGGACGACAAGGTCGAAGTCAACGGAGTCGCCATGCAGCATGACGGCACGGCTTCCCTCGAACCGCGAGACGCTGTCGCCCAGCATGAAGCGGATCCCGTTCTGCTCGAGGTTGCGCTGCATGAGCATCGCGCACTCGGCATCGAGGATGCTCGAGAGCACACGATCGGCGAGGTCGCACACGGTTACGGATGCGACGCGGCCGCAGATTCCCTCGGCGCACTTGAGACCGATGAGGCCCGCACCCACGATGAGGACGCGCGAGGATGCCTCCAAGGCGCCGTCCAGCGCGAGGGCATCGTCGAGCGTCATGAACGAGAACCGCTTGGGCACAGTCTCGATTCCCTCGAAGCGGGGGACGAACGGCGACGAACCGGTGGCGATGCAGAGCGCATCGCAGTGCACGGTCTCGCCGCTCTCCAGCACGACGGCAGTGCCGTCGGAGGCGATCCGCGCTGCCCGTGACCCGTAGAGCACCGTGCAGCCCATGCGGTCAAAGAAGTCCGCGTCTCGGTAGCGCATGCGTTCAGTATCCGTCTTCCCCTCCAGCAGATACGAGATGAGGGGCCTGCAGTAGGTCTCGTGCGTTTCCTCGGAGATGATCGTGATGGGACCGTCTGCATCCACGCTGCGGATTCCCTCGATGCATCCCACGGCGGCAACGCCGTTCCCGACAATCGCGTAGGATCTCATGCGCGCTCACCCCGCTCCTCATAGACGATGGCCCTGTTTGGGCAGCCCTTCACGCACGCGGGCTCCCCGCAGCTGTTCTCGAGGCAGAGCTCGCATTTCTGCATGACGCCGTCAGGTCCCGGCGCTAAGGCGCCGTAGGGGCAGACGAGCACGCACGTGAGGCAGCCCACGCACACGTTGCGGTCAACCCGTATGACGTCGCCGTCCTTCGAGAGGGCTCCCGCGATGCAGCTCTTCACGCAGATGGGATCGGTGCAATGGCGGCACGAGACCGCATACGAGATGCGCTCGTCCCCCTCGACGTGGATCCGCGGGAAGATGGGCTTCCCCTTGAGCGCCAGCACCATGTCGTCCATGCCCGAATTCGCGAAGGCACAGTTGTATTCGCAGAGATGGCAGGCTAGGCACCATTCCTCATTCACAAAGACACGTCTCATAGGCTATTCCCCCGCATGGTTGATTCCGAGGATGGAGAGCTCCTTCTCGGTGAGCCCCACGCCGCGCAGCATGAGGCGGTTTCCCTTGAGGGCCTCGATCGAGTTGATGCCCATCCCGCCGATAAGCTCCTTGATCTCATGGCGCCAGGCATTCATGAGGTTAACGAGGCGCTCGCTGCCGATCTCGGGGTTGAGCCGCTTCACCAGATCCGGGCGCTGGGTCGCGATTCCCCAGTTGCATTTTCCGGTGTGGCAGGTTCTGCAGAGGTGGCAGCCCAGGGCGAGGAGCGCCGCGGTCGCCACGTAGCAGGCATCGGCTCCCAGCGCAATGGCCTTGACAACGTCGGAGGCGCTTCTGATGGATCCGCCGCAGACGATCGAGACGTCGTTGCGGATGCCCTCGTCGCGGAGGCGCTGGTCGACCGAGGCGAGTGCGAGCTCGATCGGGATGCCCACGTTGTCGCGGATGCGCGTGGGGGCCGCCCCCGTCCCTCCACGGAAGCCATCGATCGCGATGATGTCTGCCCCGCTGCGCGCGATGCCGCTCGCGATGGCGGCGATGTTGTGCACGGCAGCGACCTTCACGATGACGGGCTTCCTGTACGACGTCGCCTCCTTGAGGGAAAAGACCAGCTGCCTGAGGTCCTCGATCGAATAGATGTCGTGGTGCGGGGCGGGGGAGATGGCGTCGGATCCCTCGGGGATCATGCGCGTCCGCGAGATGTCCCCCACGATCTTGGCGCCGGGCAGATGCCCTCCGATGCCCGGCTTCGCGCCCTGGCCCATCTTGATCTCGATGGCGGCGCCGGCGTTGAGGAAGTCCTCGTGGACACCGAAGCGCCCGCTTGCCACCTGCACGATCGTATGGGGGCCGTAGGCGTAGAAGTCCTCGTGGAGGCCTCCTTCGCCGGTGTTGTACATGATGCCGAGCTCGGTGGCGGCGCGCGCGAGCGAGGCGTGCGCGTTGTAGCTGATCGACCCGTAGCTCATCGCCGAGAACATCACCGGCATCGACAGCTCGATCTGCGGCTGGAGGTCGCAGATGATGCCGCCCTCATCGTCGCGCTCTATTCTCTGGGGACGTTTTCCCAGCGACACACGCGTCTCCATGGGCTCGCGCAGCGGGTCGATGGGGGGATTGGTGACCTGGGACGCGTTGATGAGGATGCGGTCCCAGTAGACGGGCAGCGGGTTGGGATTGCCCATGGACGAGAGGAGCACGCCGCCGCTTCCCGCCTGCTTGTAGACTTCCTTGATTGTGGCGTCCGTCCAGTTTGCGTTCTCGCGCAGCCGGCAGTCGCTCCGCACGATCTTGAGGGCGCGCGTGGGGCAGAGCGAGACGCAGCGCTGGCAGTTCACGCACCGCGACTCGTCGCTCATCATGACCCCGCGTCGCTCGCTCCACGCATGGACCTCGTTCGAGCATTGTCGCTCGCAGACGCGGCAGGCGATACAGCGGGACTCGTTGCGGATCACCTCGAATTCGGGATAGATGAAATCCACGCCCATCAGACCTCGACCCCCTCGTTCACGCGGACGATGACCGGCTCCCCTCCTGCGGGAGCCCAGATGTTCCCGGCATCGGGCTCCATCGTGCGGATGGCCGCCTCCTCGCTTGCGATGAGGACGAGATCGTCCTTCTCGCCCACGACCATGGAACGGAGCTTCAGGCGGTCGTTGAGCGCCATGAGCCCTCCCGAGAATCCCAAGACGATGGAGAAGGGCCCGGTGACGAGCAAGCTCGGGAACATCGTGCGCAGGTACGTGAGCTCGTCGCGCCTGCGCTCATCGGGCTCCTGCGCGATGGTGCTCCAGAACGGTGCCGCCACTACGCGCGCCGCCTCCTCGAGCGACAATCCCTGCACGCGCAGCAGGTAATCCATGATGTAGGTGATGACCTCGGTATCGGTTTGGAGGGTGCATTTGTACCCGAACATCTCGATGAAGCGGCGGTTCGCATCGTACGAGGAGATCTCGCCGTTGTGGACCACCGAGAAGTCGAGCAGGGTGAAGGGGTGCGCCCCTCCCCACCAGCCGGGCGTGTTGGTGGGATAGCGCCCGTGGGCGGTCCAGCTGTAGCCCTCGTATTCCTCGAGGCGGTAGAAAACGCCCACGTCCTCGGGATATCCCACAGCCTTGAACGTTCCCATGTTCTTGCCGCTCGAGAAGACATAGGCGCCGTGCATCTTCCCGTTGATCGCCATCACCGTCCGGGCGACCAGCTCGCGCTCGTCGAGCTGGAGCTTGGCGAGCGACGATGGCAAGGGTGCGACGAAATAGCGCCAGATGATGGGCTCGTCGGTGATCGAGGGGATCTTGCGCGTCTTGATGTACTCGGATTGCGCGATCTCGAAGTGCTCCTTGAGGTATGCCTCGCAGTTCTTCCGGGTGGTGCGGTCCTCGAAGAACATGTGGAGCGCATAGAGGTCCCGGTATTCGGGGTAGATCCCGTAGCCCGCGAATCCTCCTCCGAGGCCGTTCGAGCGCTCATGCATGGGCACCATCGAGCGCACGATGGATTCGCCGGACATGCGCCTTCCCGTGCGGGAGATGACCGCCGCGATCGCGCAGCCCGAGGGGATGCGCACCGTCCCTTCCCGTTCCATAAGCCGTCCTTTCAAAACGAAAAAGGCGCCCATCATCGCGCAGGTGCTTCCTGCACGACGATGAACGCCTTTGCTCATCGCCTCGTATCCTAGACGCAACGCGGGGCGCCTTCAAGGCGCAAGCGTCTAAACGACCACATTCCGAAACGCAGCTGTAAAGAATGCCGACAGGCAAGATTAACAAACGGAAAACGGCGTTGACGGAATCCGCGGGCGGGGGCTATAACTCCATCTCGGAAGGCAAAGGCGTCTTCGGGCATCGCAGCTCGAGGACGCTTTTTCTCTTCGAACCCGCTGTCGTGGGCAACATACGGTATTTAAGGCGAAGGCGTCTTTCCCCAGGTGGGGGAGAGGCGCCTTCGTCGCGTTGGGACGCGAGAAAGGATTGGCCATGGATACGGTTCCCGAGATGTTCGCAAGCATGGTGTTCGACGATCGAGCAATGCGGGCCAAGCTCCCCGCGAAGGTCTACCAGTCGCTGAAGAAGACGATCGACGAGGGTGTGGAGCTCGACATCAGCGTGGCGAACGCCGTCGCGGACGCCATGAAGGACTGGGCGGTCGAGAAGGGGGCGACGCACTTCACCCATTGGTTCCAGCCGCTCACGGGCATCACCGCCGAGAAGCACGACAGCTTCATTGCGCCCTCTCCCGACGGAGGCGTGATCATGGAGTTCTCCGGGAAGGAGCTTATCAAGGGCGAGCCGGATGCATCGTCGTTCCCCAGCGGCGGCCTGCGCGCAACCTTCGAGGCGCGCGGATACACGGCGTGGGATCCCACCTCCTACGCGTTCATCAAGGGCAAGACGCTCTGCATCCCCACGGCGTTCTGCTCCTACGGAGGCCAGGCGCTCGATAAGAAGACGCCGCTTCTGCGATCGATGGAGGCGCTGAGCAGGCAGGCGCTGAGGATCCTGCGCCTGTTCGGCAACACCGAGGCGAAGCGCGTCGTCTCCTCCGTTGGACCAGAGCAGGAGTACTTCCTGATCACCAAGGAGATGTACGATGCGCGTCCCGACCTGCGTTTCTGCGGCCGCACGCTCTTCGGTGCCAAGCCGCCCAAGGGCCAGGAGCTCGACGACCACTACTTCGGCGTCATCAAGCCCGGCGTCACTGCCTTCATGGAGGACCTGAACGACGAGCTGTGGAAGCTCGGCATCCTCGCGAAGACCGAGCACAACGAGGTCGCCCCCGCGCAGCACGAGCTTGCGCCCATCTACACCACCACCAACGTCGCCACCGACCACAACCAGCTCACCATGGAGATCATGCAGAAGGTCGCCGCCCGCCACGGGCTCGTCTGCCTGCTGCATGAGAAGCCCTTCGACGGCGTCAACGGCTCGGGAAAGCACAACAACTGGTCCATCTCGACGGATTCTGGGCAGAACCTGCTCTCACCGGGAGAGACCCCCTACGAGAACGCCCAGTTCCTGCTCTTCCTCTGCGCGGTCATCAAGGCCGTCGACGATTACCAGGACCTGCTGCGCCTGTCGGTCGCGACGGCGGGCAACGACCACCGCCTCGGCGCGAACGAGGCGCCTCCTGCGATCGTCTCGATGTTCCTCGGCGAGGAGCTCGACGCCGTGCTCAAGGCGATCGAGACCGATACGCCGTACGAGGGCGTCGAGAAGGTGCAGATGAAGCTCGGCGTGGACGTCCTGCCCAAGTTCAGCCGCGATGCGACCGACCGCAACCGCACCTCGCCCTTCGCCTTCACGGGCAACAAGTTCGAGTTCAGGATGCTTGGCTCGGCCAACAGCATCGCCTGCGTGAACATCATGCTCAACAGCGCCGTCGCCGAGAGCCTGCGCATCTATGCCGACCGCCTCGAGCAGGCGGAGGACTTCGAGGGCACGCTCCAGACCATGATCAAGAAGACCGTCCACGACCACAGGCGCATCATCTTCAACGGCAACGGCTATGACGAGGCGTGGGTCGAGGAGGCCGAGCGCAGGGGGCTCCTCAACCTGCGCACCACGGCCGACTGCATGCCGCTCCTCCTCGATGAGAAGAACGTCAAGATGCTCACCTCGCTCGGCGTCATGTCGAAGGACGAGATCGTCTCGCGCTGCGACATCATGCTCGAGAACTACTGCAAGACCGTGACGATCGAGGCCAACACCATGGTGAGGATGGCCCGCAAGCAGATCATGCCTGCCATCGAGACCTACGAGGGCACGCTTGCCGAGACGGCGGCTGCCAAGAAGACCGTCGTCCCCGACCTCGCGTGCTCATACGAGAGCGGGCTCATCGTGAGGCTCTCGCAGCTCCTCGACGAGATCTGCGCCCGTGCGGACGAGCTCGAGGCGGCCGTTGCGGGGCTGGCCCAGTGCGATGGCATCATCGCCGAGTCCCAGGCCATCCGCGACGAGGTTCTGCCCCGGATGGATGCGCTCCGCGCCCCCGTCGACGAGGCCGAGGTCATGACCAAGAAGGACCTCTGGCCCTTCCCGTCCTACGGCGACCTGCTGTTCAGCGTCAAGTAATCGCTTTGCTTTGGAGGTATCTGGTATGGCTGCAGATGAGATCGTCGGCCTTGTGAGCGAGGCTGCGAAAACCGAGGTATTCGGCGTGTGGTTCCTAATCGGCGCGGCGCTCGTCTTCCTCATGCAGGCGGGTTTCGCCATGGTCGAGACCGGATTCACGCGCGCGAAGAATGCCGGCAACATCATCATGAAGAACCTCATGGACTTCTGCATCGGCACGGTTGTCTTCGTGCTGCTCGGCTTCGGCCTGATGATGTCCGAGAACTACCTGTTCGGCCTCGTCGGGGTTCCCGACCTCGCCATCTTCACCGACTTCGGATCGTTCCTCGAGCAGGGAAATGCGCCATCGTTCGTGTTCAACCTGGTGTTCTGCGCAACGGCTGCGACGATCGTGTCGGGCGCGATGGCCGAGCGGACGAAGTTCTCCTCGTACTGCATCTATTCCGCGGTCATCTCGCTTGTCGTCTATCCCATAGAGGCGGGCTGGGTTTGGAATCCGCAGGGATGGCTTGCGGTCATGGGGTTTCATGACTTCGCTGGTTCCGCCGCCATCCACTCGGTGGGCGGTATCACGGCCCTCATCGGAGCGGCTATGGAAGGCGCCCGTCTGGGCAAGTACGTCCGCGATGCGGAGGGCAACGTCATCAAGGTCAATGCCATCCCCGGCCACGCCATCACGCTCGGCGCCCTGGGCTGCTTCATCCTCTGGTTCGGTTGGTATGGCTTCAACGGCGCAGCCGCGTGGGACGGGTCCTCGCTCGCGTCGATCTTCGTGACCACGACCATCGCACCTGCGGTCGCGACCTGCACCACCATGGCGTTCACCTGGGCGAAGAACGGCAAGCCCGATGTCTCCATGAGCCTGAACGGGTCGCTCGCCGGCCTGGTGGGCGTCACGGCGGGATGCGATGCGGTGGATGCGCTGGGCGCCGCGGTCATCGGCGTAGTATCGGGGCTCTTGGTGGTCGTGGTGGTCGAGGCGCTCGACCTGCGCCTCCACATCGACGACCCGGTGGGCGCCGTGGGCGTGCATCTGGCGAACGGCGTTTGGGGAACGATTGCGGTGGGCCTGCTTGCCAGCCCTGCAGCGCCCGCAGGCCTGCACGGCCTGCTCTATACCGGGGATGCAACGCTGCTCGGCGTCCAGGTGCTCGGCATCGTCGCAATCCTCGTATGGACGGGCGTGACCATGGGCATCACATTCACCGTCATCGACCGGACCGCGGGGCTGAGGGTCTCCGCAGAGGAGGAGATCCGGGGCCTCGACAGCACCGAGCACGGCCTGCTCAGCTCCTACGCGGACTTCCTTCCCGCCGTCGAGAGCCTGGATTACGGGAACGAGGGGGCAATCGCGGTAGCGGGGGAGACGCCCGTTGCGGAGGCAATCCCCGTCAAGAGGGTCCCCGCGTTCGACGAGACGGTTCCCAAGCTCACCAAGGTGGAGATCGTCTGCCGCGAGTCGAGGTTCGAGGCGCTCAAGTCGGCGATGCTCGGCATCGGGATCACGGGCATGACCGTCTCGCACGTGCTCGGCTGCGGCGTCCAGAAGGGGAGGCCCGAATTCTACCGCGGCGTCCAGGTCGAGGCGACCCTGCTCCCCAAGATCCAGGTCGATATCGTCGTGAGCAAGGTCCCGGTCCGCACCGTGATCGAGACCGCAAAAGCGGTACTTTACACGGGCCATATCGGCGACGGAAAGATCTTCGTCTACGACGTGGAGAACGCGGTGAAGGTCCGTACGGGCGAGGAGGGCTACGACGCCCTCCAGGACGTCGAGTAGCGAATGGCATAGACCCCGGAAGGACAGGTGTCTCACGATGTGCTCGATCATGGGTTACTGCAGCGCCAAGGCAGATCTCGACGCCTTCATGGAGGGGTTCTCGCGCACCGTGTCGCGCGGGCCCGACGACACCCGCGTCATCGACACGGGCAAGGGGATCCTCGGCTTCCACCGTCTGTCGATCATGGGCCTCACGCCCGCGGGAATGCAGCCGTTCAGGCTGGGGAGGAGCTATGCCGTATGCAATGGCGAGCTCTACGGGTTCGAGTGGATGCGCAGCCTGCTCGGGAAGAAGGGCTACCGCTTCGAGAGCGACAGCGATTGCGAGATCCTGCTGCCCATGTGGCACGAGTTCGGGACGAAGCTTTTCTCGATGCTCGACGCGGAGTTTGCCTGCATCATCTACGACGGCGACACTCAGAGCTTCGTGGCGGCGCGCGACCCCATCGGCATCCGCCCGCTCTACTACGGCTACGATGCGGCAGGAGCCATCGTCTTCGCGAGCGAGCCCAAGAATCTCGTGGGGCTCGTGGAGACGATCCTGCCCTTCCCGCCCGGCTACTACTATCAGAACGGCTGCTTCACCAGCTACTGCGACATCACGCATGTGGAGGCCGTCATCGATGACGGCCTCGAGGAGGCCTGCTCCGCGATCCGCGCCAAGCTCGTCGCCGGCGTGCGCAAGCGGCTCAAGTCGGACTCCAAGGTGGGCTTCCTACTCTCGGGCGGCCTCGACTCATCGCTCGTGTGCGCCATCGCCGCCCGGGAGACCCCGGCGCCGATCGAGACCTTCGCGATCGGCATGGAGGAGGATCCCATCGACCTCAAGTACGCCCGCGAGGTCGCGGACTTCATCGGCAGCCGCCACACCGAGGTCACGATGACGCCCGAGGATGTCATCACCTCGCTCGAGGACGTCATCGCGCTGCTCGGGACCTATGACATCACCACGATCCGCGCAAGCATCGGCATGTATCTCGTATGCAAGGCCATCCACGAGCAGACCGACATCCGCGTGATCCTCACCGGCGAGATCTCCGATGAGCTCTTCGGCTACAAGTACACGGATTTCGCGCCCTCCGCGCAGGCGTTCCAGGAGGAGTCGCAGAAGCGGGTGGAGGAGCTGCACATGTACGATGTGCTCAGAGCCGACCGCTGCATCTCGGTCAACTCGCTCGAGGCGCGCGTCCCCTTCGGCGACCTCGATTTCGTACGCTACGTCATGGCGCTCGACCCCCACCTCAAGCTGAACACCTATGGGAAGGGCAAGTACCTGCTACGGCATGCGTTCGAGGGGACGGACCTGCTCCCCGATGGCATCCTCTGGCGCGAGAAGGCCGCGTTCTCCGATGCCGTTGGCCACTCCATGGTCGATTACCTCAAGGCGCATGCGGAGGGGCTCTACTCCGACGAAGAGTTCGAGAAGCGCCGAGCGCGCTATGCGTTCGCGACGCCCTTCACCAAGGAGTCGCTGCTCTACCGTGAGATCTTCGAGAGGCACTACCCCGGCCAGGCTCGGATGGTGGCGGGGTTCTGGATGCCGAACGCGTCGTGGAAGGGCTGCGATGTGGATGATCCCTCCGCGCGCGTGCTGTCGAACTACGGCGAGAGCGGAATGTAGGATGCAGATGGGAGTTCACGAGGAATGCGGCGTCTTCGGCGTGTATGCGCAGGCGCCGGCCAACGTAGCGGCGATAACCCGCCTCGGCCTGCTCGCACTGCAGCACAGGGGGCAGGAGAGCTGCGGCATCGTCGTAAACGATGATGGCGTGTTCGTCTCGCATAAGGACCTTGGGCTTGTGAGCGAGGTCTTCACAGGCGCGCGGCTCGCAGGCTTTCCCGCGTCGACGATGGCCGTGGGTCATGTGCGCTATGGCACGATGGGCGCCTCGACCCGCGGCAACTGCCAACCGCTCGAGATCAACCACCAGAAGGGGCATATGGCGCTGGCGCATAACGGCAACCTTTCGAACGCTGCCGCGCTGCGCGATGCCCTCGAGCTTTCGGGCGCCATCTTCCACTCCTCGAGCGACACCGAGATCATCGCCCATATCGTGACGCGCGAGCGGCTGAGCGCGCCATCGATCGAGGAGGCGCTCTGCCGGGCCATGCGCGTCATCGAGGGCGCCTATTCGCTCGTCCTCATGTCGCCGCGGAAGCTCATCTGCGCACGCGACCCCCATGGGTTCAGGCCCCTCTGCTACGGCCTTGCGCCAGACGGCGCGGTCGTCGTCGCGTCCGAGAGCTGCGCGCTCGAAGCTGTGGGGGCGAAGCTCGAGCGTGACGTCGAGCCCGGCGAGATCATCGTCTTCGGGCAGGGAGGCCCTGCATCCATCAGGGAGCATTGCGGGAGCGCGAAGCGCCGGACGTGCGTCTTCGAGCACATATACTTCGCCCGCCCCGATTCGGTGCTGGACGGCGTCTCGGTGCATGCTGCGCGCGTGCGAGCTGGACGCATCCTCGCGGAGGAGCACCCCGCGGATGCGGATGTCGTCGTGGGTGTGCCCGATTCGGGACTCGATGCCGCCCTCGGCTTCAGCCACGCCGCGAATATTCCCTTCGGCATCGGGCTCATCAAGAACAGGTACGTGGGCAGGACGTTCATCGCTCCGAGCGGGAGGCTCGAGCAGGTGAGGGTCAAGCTCGCCGCAATTGCGGAGGTGGTGGCGGGCAAGCGGGTTGTGCTCGTCGACGATTCCATCGTGCGTGGCACCACGAGCGGGCGCATTGTGGGCCTGCTCCGCGAAGCCGGTGCCTGCGAGATCCACATGAGAATCTCAGCGCCGCCGTTCCTGCATCCGTGCTTCTATGGAACCGATATCGATTCCACGGACAACCTCATCGCGTGCCGCTTCAGCGTGCCCCAGATAGCGGAGCAGATCGGTGCCGACAGTCTGGGATACCTGCCGGTAGGAAGGCTCTCGGAGCTCGTTGGCTGCGATGGGTACTGCGATGCGTGCTTCAGCGGGAACTACCCGACGCCCGTGCCCGAGCGGGCGGGTAAGGATAGGTTCGAACGGCGCCTATCGGAGATTGGATAAGCCATCCATCCCATTGGCCCCACGCCCTCGATTGTGCGACCATAGGACGGGTACCGCAGTGCGAATGGGAAGGGGGCGGGCAGATATGGATTCATTCAAGCGCTACAGGGCGACTTTCATCGCCGCTGCCGTTCTCATCACGCTCGTCGTCGCCGTGTTCGCGATCTCGGCCGGCCTGCGCGGGGCGGGCGGCAGCCGCCTCATCGCCTTGGTCCACGACGGAGACGGCGAGCAGTACATGCTGCCGCTCGACAAGGATGCCGAGCTCGTGGTTGCCACATCGCTCGGCACCAACACGGTGGTCGTGGAGAACGGCTCCGTGCGCATGGCAGAGGCGGACTGCCCCCATGGCGACTGCCTGCGCCAGACGCCCATCTCGCGTCCCGGCGAGCAGATCATCTGCCTGCCACACGAGCTTTGGATCGAGATCCTGGGCGACGGCGCGGATGCGGGCGAGATGGACGTCGATGCCGTGGGCTACGATGACGGCGTCGATACGGTGGCAAGGTAGGTAAAGATGCGCGCCCTCGAGCCATCGGAGGCCGTGCGCTGGACGCGCATCGGCGTGCTTGCGGCCTTTGCGCTGGTCCTGGGCTATCTCGAGACGTTCATCCCCATTCCCGTGCCCGGCGTCAAGCTCGGGCTCGCCAACATCGCGATCCTGCTCTGCTTCATGCGCCTCGACGCGGGCGCCGCGCTCTTCGTGACGCTGCTCAAGGTGCTGGCGCAGGGGCTGCTCTTCGGCTCGCCGCTCACCTTCGCCTACTCGCTTGCGGGATCGGCCTTGGCCTATCTCGTCATGGCGTTCGCGATGCGCCTTCCTGGGATGCATTCCGCCATGGTGTCTGTGCTCGGTGCGGTCGCCCACACGGCTGGGCAGATGGCCGTGGCCACGGTGCTTCTGGGCACGCGCTTCGTGTGGCTCGCGGCGCCCGTGCTCCTGGTTGCCGCCATCGCGACGGGCATTCTCTGCGGCGTGCTCGCGGTGCGGCTCGATCGTGTGCTCGACGAGCGGGAGGACGGCGATGGGGCGCCCGCTGGAGATATGCCCGCCATCGAGATCCACGAGCTGCCCGAGGTCTCGGATCAGCCCGTAGGGGCCATGCTTGCGGCGCTCGCCGTCTTCACCGTGCTCGCCATCGTCTTTGACGACATTCTGGCGCTTGCCCTGATCTTTGGCGTCGCTGACATAGCGTGCATCCTCGCGCATGTGAGCCCTGCATCGCTCGCACGCGGCTTCCGCGCCTTCCTCGTCCTGCTCATCGTCAGCTCCGTTGCGCACCTTATAGCCTATCCGCTCGAGGAGGCGATTGCGGCGATCGTCCGCATGGGACTCCGCCTCGGGTCCATCATGGGGGCGAGCCTTGCGTTGATGTCCTCGCTCGATCGCGATGACCTGCTCGCCTTCACGGTTCGCACGGCTCGCCGCCTCGAGCGGCATGGCATCTCCGTTCAGGGGCCGCTGCTTGCGCTCAACGTATGCCTGCAGACGGTTCCCGTGCTCGCTGCTGGAGCCCAACCCGAGGGGAAGCGCCTTTCCCTGCGCACGGCCGTCGACGCCATCGCGGATGTCTATGCGCAGGCGGACGGTATCGCCGCGGCGATCTGCTCCGAGATGGGGGAGGGGGATGGCGATGCTCTCGCGTAGGGGGTTCCTCTCGCTTGCCGGGATGCTCGGCACCGCGGCCCTCGCGGGCTGCGCTCCCGCGTCGGAGAAGGCGGGCGAGCTCTCGACCACGCTCTTCTGCTTCGATACGGTCTGCACCCTGCGCGGCGTCATGCCGCAGGAGGCGCTCGACGGTGCGGCTGCGCTCTGCGACCGCTTCGAGCAGCTTTTCTCCCGTACGATCGAGACGAGCGACGTGGCGCGCATCAACGCGGCGGGCGGAGAGCCCGTCGAGGTGGCCGAGGAGACCGCCGACCTCATCGCGAAGGCGCTCGGCTATTGCGAGGCGAGCGACGGGCGCTTCGATATAACCATCGGCGCGGTGTCGCAGCTCTGGGATTTCCACAACGAGGTCGTGCCCGACCACGCGGATATCGAAGCCGCGCTCGCGCATGTCGACTGGCATGCCGTCCAGACGGACGGCATGACCGTGCGGTTGCTCGACCCGAAGGCGGCGATCGACCTGGGCGGCATCGCGAAGGGATGGATCGCGGACGCCCTCATCGCGTACTTCGCCGGGGAGGGCGTCGAGAGCGCCTGCGTTAACCTGGGCGGCAACGTCGCGGTGCTCGGTTCGAAGCCGGATGGGAGCCCGTGGCGCGTGGGCATCCAGGATCCCGACAGCGCGGAGGGGGAGGGCCTCATAGCGCGCATCGAGATCGCCGACGGCTCGGTGGTCACGAGCGGCCTCTACGAGCGGTCCTTCGAGCGCGACGGGCGCCGCTACTGGCATATCCTCGACCCGAAGACGGGCTATCCCGTCGAGACCTCCATCGAGAGCGCATCCATCTATGCGTCGGCATCCATCGACGGGGATGGATACACCAAGACGCTGTTCTTCATGGAGCCTGCGGAGGGCATCGCCTATCTCGAATCGCTCGGCCTCGCGGGGCTCATCGCGACGTCCGACGGCGAGCTGCTCGCTACCGAGAACAGCACCTTCGAACTCCTCTAACGCTTGGAGACAAAAGGGGAGACAAAGGGAAACGTCCCTTTTGTCTCCTAAGTTGCACATGGTTGACATTCCCATCATCAACGACTAAATTAACATGAGTTAACTTAGATTAGGTTAACTCTGCAAGGTATGGACGTTGATTGGATCGTGTCATGGGAATGCCCCTCTCGCTGCTCAAATCCGGTGAAAGCAGCCTCATCACCCGCATCGGCGGAAAACCCGAAACCCGCCAGTTCCTCGAGGGTCTGGGCTTTGTCGTGGGCACGCCCGTCTCGGTCATCACCGAGATCGACGGCAACATCATCTGCACCGTCAAGGACGCTCGCGTCGCCGTGAGCAAGGAGATGGCGCAGAAGATCTACGTCTAGCAGCAAACAGGGTTTTAAGAGCACAGTGCGCAGCACGTGTTTTGAAGGGAGTACCAACCGATGAATCTGAGGGAAGTGCAGGTGGGCCAGACCGTCAAGGTCGTCAAGGTCCATGGCGAGGGGCCGGTGCGCCGCCGCATCATGGATATGGGCATCACCAAGGGTCAGAAGATCTACGTGCAGAAGGTGGCCCCGCTGGGCGACCCCATCGAGATCACCATCCGCAACTACGAGCTCTCCGTGCGCAAGGCCGACTGCGAGATGATCGAGGTCGAGCCC
>CAMOLV010000006.1 GCA_946619045.1 uncultured Coriobacteriales bacterium
GAGAAGAAGCCTATGCGAGCGACTTTCCGCCATACCATCCCCACTTGGCGGGAACCCAGCCGTCGTATGCATCTGCCCAATCGCCCACATACCAGGTACGGACCGTGCCGCTGGAGTCGAGCATCACGCCGTTGCCGACGTAGATTCCGATATGGCCGTATATCCTGCCGCCGGGAGTGCCCGGATGGCGCGATACCGCGACGATCATACCGACCTTGAGGTCTGCAGGGTTGCTGCTCGTGCAGTAGTTGTCATAAAGGTCGCATGCGTTTCCGTATACCTCGTTGTTGCCGAGCCTGTCGAAGATGTTGTGGATCCAAAGGGCGCACCACCCGCTGGGAGTCGTCGGCTCTGCCCATGCCAGCGCGGCGACCTTCTTCTGCAGGGCGGAGGCATTGGAGAGGTCCTGCCCGAACCTCAGCTTCGTGATACGCCCCTGGGCATCCGCGTAGCATGCCGTCCTGTCGATGATGCGCATGCCGCCCGTGAAGAGCTTGCCAGTCGAGGGATCGCTGTAGTATGTATCGCCATGGAGCTCGGACCACCCGTAGCACAGCGCACCGTCGTCATCGAAGAGGTAGAGGGCGCCGGACACCTTGAAGGGTCCCCCGGCGTACTGGCATCCGCTCGATGCATCGAAATACTGCTTGCTCCCGTTTCGCTGGATCCATCCGCGGCGGGCGTTGCCGGTCGCATCGAACAGGTACTTGAAACCGGCGATCTCGTGGAGGCCGTCCTTCAACAGGCCGCCTGCGTTTGCATCGAGATACCCGAGGAAGCTGCCGTCGCGGATCCACCCCTCATCGATGCGGGCACCGGTCGCACGGTCGTAGAAGACGCCGTCCTCAACCCAACCGGTGAGGAGCTTCCCCTCATCGTCGAACCGATAGGCATGCGTCGCACTCGGCTCGAGCTCGCCCGTGGAGATCATCCTGTGCAGGAATGCGGCGACATCCTGGCGCACGATGCTCGAGGTCGGACGGAACGTGCGGGACCCGTCATCCTCGTACCAACCCTCGGAAACGCCCGTCTCGGCAAGCCACCAGACCTCGTTCGCATGCGGCGTGTCGGCAGTGACGTCCGTGAAGAGCTCGACCATCTCGTCGGAGGGCACGTACTCCGGCGCACCGGCCAGACGGTAGAGGAAGGCCGCCATATCCTGGCGAACAACCCTGTTCATCGGCCTGAACGTGAAGGTCCCATCCGTCTCCCGCCAGCCTTCCGAAATGCCCGACTTCGCAAGCCACCAGATCTCGAGCGCATGCGGCGTTGCAGCACTGACATCGGTGAACGCGGAGGCGTCCTCATCGGTCGGCAGGAACGTGGGCGAACCTGCAAGACGGTAGAGGAAGGCCGCCATGTCCTGGCGAACCACGGTGTTCATGGGTTTGAAGGTCCTCGTCCCATCGGCGGAGACCCAGCCCGTGGAGATGCCGCTCTCCAAAGACCAGGAGATATCCTCCGAATGGGGCGTGGATTCGGCCACATCCGAGAACTCGGAGCCGTCGGCTGCGGCGATGGGGGCGCACAGGCCCTCGACGAGCTGCTCGCAATCCTTGACCATGGCACCCGAGCCCGCATCGAAGTAATACACTTCCCCATCGAGGGCGACCCATCCGGTCACGATCCTGCCCTCGGGGTCGAAGCAATACGACTCGCCGTCCACCTCATAGACCCCGGAGCAGAGCAGCTCGCCCGTCTCGGGATCACGGTAGTACCTCGAGTCCCCATCTGCGAACCATCCGGATGGAAGCTGCTCCTCATCCGCCTCCGCAGGCTGATCATCTTGGACGACGGGAGCCGACGGATCTCCCGAGGGGTTGTCAGAAGCCTCATCGGCGAGGTCCACGTCAACCTCTGAAGGATCGATCTCCCGATCGTCCTCTGCAGATTCGATCTCTTGATCGACCTCCACGGGTGACTCGGCCGCACCATCCTCGAGTTCAAGGTCGATGGGGTCCGCCTGCTCGTCAAGGACGGTCTCGGCGGCTACCTCGGGAGCATCGGCGGGTTCGGCAGCTGCGTATTCCTCGGCAAGCGCAGGTGAAGCACCGAGGAACAGCGCAGACGAAAGAAGCAGTGCAAGAAGACGTCGCATCGGAATCCTCCAAGATCGACCAACGGCCACCTATGGTAGATCAAATGCAGGATAAAAGCTTAATTCAGCGGTTAACGGTACAGACCTGCAACCTGAGGACCCTTGGTCCTCAGCTGCCGGAACGGCTGCAGTTACAAGCTCAACGCGAACTCGAAGGCCTTGAGGCGCGCCGAAAGCGCCGTAGCGGCCCAGCTGTGCGCATGCCCGAGCAGGAACAAGGCGGTCTCGTCGTCGATCTCGGCGACGAGCAGCTCGTCGAAGCGCAGCGAGATCAGGGAGCGGAGCCATCCTATCTGGGATGGGGAGACGGGTTCCGCATCGGGAATGGTCGCAGCGCAGCTGCCGCACACGAGGCCGCCGGCGATCAGCGAGAAGAACAGCGGGTTCTCATCGCCGCACGCCGCGCATGCGCGCAGCTCGGGGCGCCAGCCGCTGTGGGCGAGCACCTTGAAGGCATAGGCGGCAACAACGATGTCGAGATGCGCTTGGTCGGACGCCTCCTCGATGGCGCCGAGCGTCCGCGACAGGATGGGGTACAGGAACGCATCCCCGCTCTCCTCGAACGACGTCAGCGACGCCAGCTCGCAGACCGCCGCGGCGGCGGCGATCTTCTCGGGTGATGTGCGCAGTCCCCGATGGGGGTCGACCGTCGCCGCATCCGAGATGACGTCGAGGTTCTTGCCCTGGTAGATGAGGAAATCCGATTCGCAGAAGAAATCGCAGCGCGCGGAGATCCTGCTCCTCCCCTTGCGCACGCCCTTGGCGACCGCCCTCAGCTGCTCGCCCGTCTCGGCGAGCAACGTGAGTATGAGGTCATGCTCCCCGAGGACGGTTCGGTCGAGAACGATCGCCTTGGCACGATAGCTCTTGCGAGAGCCCATGCTAGTCCTCTGAGCTGTAGCCGAGCCTGCGGATCTCGTTGGCGTCGCGGCGCCAGAGCGGGGCGACCTTCACGTTGAGATCGAGGTACACCTTGCAACCGAAGACCTGCTCGAGGTCCTTGCGCGCCTCGGTACCGACGCGCTTGATCATCGAGCCGCCCGCTCCGACCACGATTCCCTTCTGGCCCTCGCGCTCGACGATGATGGTCGCCGAGATCGAGGCGTGGCCGTCTGAGTAATCGATGTCGTCGCAGATGACCGCAACGGAATGCGGGACCTCCTGGCGAAGGTTGAGCAGCAGCTTCTCGCGGACGAACTCGGCGACGATATCCTCGTCGGTGGCGTCGCTGTCCATCTCGTCGGGGAACCACTTGGGTCCCTCGGGGAGGTGCTCCTCGACGATATCGATGAAGGTATCGACGTTGAAGCCCTCCGTGGAGGAGATGACGATGGCATCGTCGAACGTTGCGAGCTCGCGTGCCTTCTGGAGCTGGAGCATGACCTCGTCCTGGGATGCCAGGTCCGCCTTCGTGATGACGAGGAGCTTGAACGGGGCATCCGATGCCTCGACGTGCTTGGCGACCCAGGCGTCTCCCGAGCCCACGGGCGCCGTGGCGTCGATGAGGTAGGCGACCACGTCGGCGTCTGCGAGCTCGCCGAGCGCAGTCTGGTTGAGCTCCTTGCCGAGCGCATCCTTGGGCTTGTGGACGCCCGGGGTGTCGACGATGATGATCTGGGCGTCGTCGGTGTTGATCACCGCGCGCAGCCTCCTGCGCGTGGTCTGGGCGACGGGGCTCGTGATGGCGAGCTTCTCCCCCATGCAGGCATTGACCAACGTCGATTTGCCGACGTTGGGCCTTCCCACAAGGGCGCAGAATCCGCTTTTGAACGCAGCAGGCTTCTCTTGCATATCAACAGGCCTTTCTTAAGAGATCAACCGAGGATCGCGTGGATGTAGACGCATAGCCCCACGGCGACGGAACAGAGCGATATCGTCCACACCGCAGCGGCGGCGATATCCTTGGCGTTTCCCGCCAGGGGATGGAATTCGGGAGACACGAGGTCGACGACCGTCTCTATGGCGGTGTTCATGAGCTCGGCGCAGGTCACCGCCCCGCAGCAGAGCAGGATGATCGCCCATTCGACGAGGTCGAGGCCGATCACGAACCCGGCGACGATGGCGAGCACGCCGATGGTGAGGATGATCTTGATGTTGCGCTCGTTCTGGAAGGCGATCCTCATGCCCTGTCGGGCATAGTGGAACGCCTTTCGCAGCGTCGGATGCCGCGGCCCCTTGCCGGGAATCATGCGTTCCCACCGTCCTCGTCATGGCGCGTGAAGACGATGCGGAGATTATCGCCGTCCGTGGGGATGGTGGCGAGAATCGCGTTCTCGAGCTCCTCCATCTCGACGGCATCCTCCTCGTCGATATGGTCGTAACCGAGAAGATGGAGCATCCCGTGGACGAGCATGATGCGGAACTCGTCGGCGGGGGTGGTGCCGAAGTCGGCGGATTGGCGGGCGATGTAATCGGGGGCGATGATGATATCCCCAAGCTCGCAGGGCTCTCCTTCTGCCAGATCGGGATCGTCGGGATACTCGCATTCGAGCGAGATGACATCCGTCGCGGCATCGACATCGCGCCATTCGGCGTTGCACGAGCGGATCTCGTCATCCCCAACCACCGAGACCGATACGTAGCAGGGCCGGTCAACGCCATCTTCCTCGAGAACGGCCTCGAGGATCCGCTGCATCTCGTCCTCGCCGATCGGGGCCTCGATGCCCTCGGCAACACGCCAATCAACCTCGAGCGGCACGTCGGCCACCTCCCTCGTAGCTGTCGAACGCATCGACGATGCGGGCGACGAGCGAATGGCGCACGATATCGTTGCGGTCGAAGTCGATGAATGCGATTCCGTCGATGCCCTCGAGGACCTCCCGCGCCTGGTCGAGACCGCTCTTGCCGAGGAGGTCGCGCTGGGACGCGTCTCCCGTCACGACGAACTTGGACGAGAAGCCCAGGCGCGTGAGGAACATCTTCATCTGCTCGGGCGTGGTGTTCTGGGCCTCGTCGAGGATGACGTAGGCATCGTTCAGCGTGCGCCCGCGCATGAACGCGAGCGGCGCGATCTCGATGACGCCCTGCTCGATGAGCGCGTTGCCCTTCTCGACGTCGGTCATATCGAAGAGCGCATCGTAGAGCGGCCTCACGTAGGGATCGAGCTTCTCCTCGAGCGTGCCGGGGAGGTATCCGAGCGACTCGCCCGCCTCGACGACGGGACGTACGAGCACGATGCGGCCGACCTCGCGGCGCTTGAGCGCGGCGACGGCGCATGCCATGGCGAGATAGGTCTTGCCCGTGCCCGCGGGGCCGATCCCGAAGGTGATGGTGTTGTTGCGGATGGAGTCGATGTAGCGCTTCTGGCCGTCGGTCTTGGGCCTGATGGTGCGGCCGCGGTATGTGAGGAGCACATCGTCGGAGAGCAGCGACTTGACCCTGCCGCCATGCTTGACCTGCTCGATGACGACGTCGACATCGTCGGAGACGGGATGCTCGCCGATCTCGATCTGGCGGATGAGGCGGGAGAAGACGGTTGCAGCCTGCTCGACGACCTCGGTCTCCCCCGAGATGGAGATGGTGTTGCCGCGGACGACGACCATGGCGTCGAACGCGTTCTCGATACGGCGTAGAAGCGAATCCGCCGGTCCCATGAGCGCGGTCGGGTCGACGGAATCGGGAATGGTCAGGCGGATCTGGGTAGGCTCCATGCTCCTCCAAGGACAGGTGATCGGGGCGCGTTGCGCCCTCCTTGCATCTATGATAGCGCTCGAAGATGCGTCATCGAAGCACAACGGCCCTGAGCGTCGCGTTCTCCCCCACGGCCGAGATGCGCACGCGGACGAGCTCGTCGGGCTCGACGGGCTGGTCGAGGGAGCACGAGAAGAGCCCGCCCGAGATGCCCGACCCGGTCTCCTGCGTCACCACGAGGTCCTCGCTGCCCACGAGGCTCTCGGCGCGCGCAGCGCGGAGCTCGTCGCCGAGCGATCTGATCGCTTCGCCGCGCGCGGCGCTCACCTGCGGGGGAACCTGTCCGTCCATCTGGGCGGCCTTCGTGCCGGGACGCTTCGAGTATCTGAAGGTATGGATATGCGAGAAGCGCATCCGCTCGCAGAACGCGCGCGATTCCTCGAACTCCTCGTCCGTCTCGCCGGGGAACCCGACGATGAGGTCGGTCTCGATGGCGAGGTTGGGAACCGATCGGTACGCCATCTCGGCACGCTCCGCGAAATCCTCCGCCGAATAGACGCGGCCCATCCTGCGGAGGACCTGCTCGGAACCGGACTGGAGGCACATGTGCAGATACGGAGCGATCCTCCCCTCGGATGACGCCATGAGCGAGACGAGCCGCTCATCGACATCCTGGGGTTCGATCGACGAGATCCTGAGGCGGCCGACCGACGTCTTCTCGAGAAGCATCTCGAGCAGCTCGGGGAGCCTCATGCCGGAATCGTCATAGCAGCCGAGGTTGATGCCCGTAAGCACGACCTCGCGGGCATTGCGGGCGATAGCAGCCTCGACCTCCTCGACAACCTGGGCCGCGGGAACGGACGACGAGCGTCCGCGGGCCTTCCAGACGATGCAGTACGTGCAGCGGAGGTCGCAGCCATCCTGCACCTTGATGCCGGGCCTCGTGCGACCTGTGGCGGTGGGCATGGAGAGCCTCGATGGCGCGCCTGCCGTTCGGCCGCCGAGCGTGGAGATGATCTCCGAGGCGACATCCCGCTTGGACCTGATGACGCGGATGTTGGGGGCAAGGGCGGCAAGCGACTCGGAGAACAGGTTCGCGACGCATCCGGTCGCCACGACGAGCGGCTGCTGCGGAAGCTGCGCCGCCCGGCGAAGCGCCTTGCGCGTCTTCGCCTCCGCCTCGCCGGTCACCGCGCATGTGTTCACCACCACGGCATCGGCCTCGGACGAAGGTCCGAGCACGTATCCCGCAGCCTCGAGCTCCTCCGCGATACGGTCGCATTCGACGCGGTTGACCCGGCAGCCGAGGTTGACCATCGCAAAGACGGGAGCCGTCATGAGCGCTTCTTCTTGGGACGCGGCTTCCTGGCCTTGTGCCGCGGTTCCCCGGATTCCGACGAGCCCTCCACATGGTTCTTCTCGAGCACGCGCGCTGCGACGATGCGCTCGATATCGACGAGGTCGGCGGGATCGATGTCGGTGGGCGTGACGATCTGCACCAGGCAGATGAGGTCGCCGCGAAGACCGGTCGAGACGTTGGGCATACCGTAGCCGTGGCAGACCACGTGATCGCCGAACTGGGTGCCGGGGGCGATCTCGACGACGATGTTCTCGTCGGCGAGGATGCCCTTGACCTCCACATCGCAGCCCACGATGGCCTGCAGCGAATCGACGCTCACCGTGCACACCAGGTCGTCGCCCTGACGGTCGAAGCGCTCGTGCTGGGCGATCTCGATGCTGGCGACGAGGTCTCCCGCGGCATCTCCGCGGATGCCGGCCTCGCCCTTGCCGGGGACGCTGATGGTCTGGCCGGAGCGGACGCCGGCTGGGATGCTGACCTCGACCGTCTCCTTCTCGGGAGCGCGGCCCGAACCGCCGCAGGTCTCGCAGGGATGCTCGACGACCTTGCCCTCGCCATGGCAGACGGGGCAGGTCGACTGGGTCTGCATCTGGCCGAGGAACGACCGGCGGATCTCGACGACGCGGCCCGTGCCCTGGCAGCGCTCGCAGGTGCGCAGCGAGCCTCCCTCGGCGAATCCGGTGCCTCCGCAGTCATCGCACGGGGCAAGGCGGTTGTACGAGATGGTCTTGGTGCATCCGGCAGCCGCCTCCTCGAGCGTGATCGTGAGGCGGATTCCCATATCGCGGCCGCGGGTGCGCGTGGCGGCGCCGCGGGACGAGCCGCCCATGCCTCCGAAGAAGCTGTCGAAGATGTCGTTGATGCCGAAACCGCCGCCGAAGAAATCGGACATATCGGCGTAATCGCCGCCTCCATAGCCCATGGGGCCGTTGGCATCGCCGTAGCGGTCGTAGTTGGCGCGCTTGCCTTCGTCGGAGAGGACCGAGTAGGCCTCGTTCACCTCTTTGAACTTCTCCTCGGCATCGGGCGCGTCGTTGACATCGGGATGCAGCGTGCGTGCGAGCTTGAGGAACGCACGCTTTATCGTCTTCTGGTCGGCGTCGCGCGCAACGCCCAGGACCTCGTAGTAATCGCGCTTAGGTTGCAAAACAGGACCACCAGCTTATCAACGCATCCCGTAGCCGAAGCTGCAGGAGAACAACAGGTACGTGAAGATCGCCCACATGAGGCCGGTCGAAGCGCCTGAGAGGATAGCACGACCGGCATTGCGCCACCAGCCGAGATCGTGCTTGATGCCGTCGCGAAGGCCGAAATAGGCGCCGATGATGCCGACGATGATGGTGAAGATGCCAACCGAGGCAGCGCCGCCCGTGATGAGCGGGACGATCACGAACGGGATCACGAAGCCGACCATCTCGAAGCCGTGGCGCTGGAGCGGGGCAAGGCGCTCGGACCTGACGCCGACACGGCAGACGAAGTCGCCCGACTCCGACCCGTTGGTGCCGGCGTTGCCCTTGCCCTTGACGCGCACCTCGTCGCCATCGTGGCTGTTCTCGGGAACGTTGACGACGATCTCGTCTGCGGAGAGGATGCGCCCGGAGCCGCCGCATGCCTCGCAGGGCTCGGCGACGACCTTGCCCGTGCCCTCGCATTCGGGGCACTCGACATCCATGACGCCGAAGCCGAAGATCCCCGACATGTCGATGGTTATACGGCCCTTGCCGCCGCAGGTGGGGCAGGCCACGGCCTGCTCGGACCGGACGGATCCGACGCCGTGGCAATGGTCGCAGGTGACGTAGCGCTGATAGGTGACGCCGCGCGTGGTGCCCGCACGGGCCTTGGCGGCATCGAGCTCGAGCTCGAACGCAACATCGGCGCCGGGGCGGGGGTTGTAGGCGCGCGAGCGCGTCGCGGTGCCGCGGGACGCCGAGCCCGTGAAGGGGAATCCCCACATATCGAAGGGCATGCCCCCGAAGGGATCGGAGTAGCCCGTCCCATAGCCGCCCGACGTGCCCGTGGGTCCGTAGCCGCCGAAGGGGGCGCCGGACCTCATCGCGTCGTAGCGCTTGCGCTTATCGGGGTCGGAGAGCACGGCATACGCCTCGGAGATCTCCTTGAACTTCTCCTCGGCACCGGGCTCCTTGTTGATATCGGGGTGATACGTGCGCGCGAGCTTCTGGAAGCTCTTGCGGATGTCGTCCGTGCTCGCATCGCTCGAAACGCCGAGGATGGCATAGTAATCTTTATCGGTCATGGAAGCCATGGCGGTCTCCCGAAACAGTCGTTTTCCAACGTATTGGATTATATCCACAAGCCCGAGCATTCAAACAACCCACGTGTAATGAGCATGTTAATTGTCGATTCGGAGGCCCGTCTCGTCGCCACCCGTTGTCCATACTTTCAAAAACCGTCGCGACACGAGGTGCTCTATGGATTCTCTTATTCTCCCGTCCGGATACGCCGCCGAGCTCGACCTGCACGAGACCCAGGTGGCGATCAAGCGCATCAAGGACTTCTTCCAGCTCCGCCTGGCCGAGCGGCTGAACCTGCTGCGCGTATCCGCCCCGCTGTTCGTAGACCCCGCATCGGGCCTCAACGACAACCTCAACGGCGTGGAGCGCCCCGTCTCGTTCGACATCCCCGCACTAGGCGGCTCCGAGGGCGAGGTGGTCCAGTCCCTGGCAAAGTGGAAGCGCTATGCGCTCGGACGCTACGGCTTCCGCGAGGGCGAGGGCCTCTACACCGATATGAACGCCATCCGCCGCGACGAGGAGACCGACAACCTCCACTCGATCTTCGTCGACCAGTGGGATTGGGAGAAGGTCATCGACCCCGAGGACCGCACCATCGACACCCTCGTCGGACATGCCGAGCGCATCTACGATGTCATCCGCCGGTGCGAGGGCTACATGGAGCAGTGCTACTCCTATATCGAGCCCATCCTCCCCGAGAAGCCCTATGTCATCAGCACGCAGGAGCTTCTCGACCGCTACCCCGACCTCCCGCCCAAGGAGCGCGAGTTCGAGATCGCCCGATCCAAGGGAGCCGTCATCCTCACGAAGATCGGCGATGTGCTCACCGACGGAAAGCGTCACGACGGCCGCGCGCCCGACTACGACGACTGGTCGCTCAACTGCGACATCATCGTGTACTACCCCGTGCTCGATTGCGCCCTCGAGCTCTCCTCGATGGGCGTCCGCGTCGATGCCGAGACGCTCAAGGCGCAGCTTGCCAAGGCGGGCTGCCCCGAGCGCGCAGACCTCGCATTCCAGAAGGCCGTTCTCGACGGCAGGCTTCCCCAGACCATCGGCGGCGGTATCGGACAGTCGCGCCTCTGCATGTTCTTCCTGCGCAAGGCCCATATCGGCGAGGTCCAGAGCTCGCTGTGGCCCGCAGATGTGCTCGAAAGGTGCTCCGAGGCGGGAATCACGCTGCTCTAATCGGCGGCTTCCGCAAGATCCCAGAGACGCCCGTATAGCTCGTTGCCGAGAAGCCACCCTTTCTCCGTCGGCGCAAGGGCGTCGTCGAGGTATCCATCGTCGATGAGCCCCGCAAGGCATTCATCGAGCTCCTGGCCCATGACATCGCGCGAACGAGAGACGAGATCTCGATCGAGCCCACGCGCCATGCGTGCCCCCAGCATCAAATCCTCGGCGAGCGATTCCCGCTCGTTCAGGAATTCCACGTCGATAACCTGGTCGGCAAGCGACGGATTCTCCGCCATGAGGCGCCTATCGGTCTTGCAGGACAGCCGGATGCGGTGCGCGTTCGCGGGAACCTGTCCGATCTGGGGAAACGCATCTGCGACGAGGGGGATCTCGTCGTGTCCGAACATGCTGGCGGCACCCGCGCCGATCCCGAGGTAGGAAGCGCCCGTCCAATACGAGAGATTGTGGCGGCACATCCTGCCCGGGCGCGCATAGCTCGCGACCTCGTAGCGCTCGTAACCGTGCGCAGTGAGGATTGCGGCGGCCTCCTCCATGCGGGCCGCCTCGTCGCCGTCATCGGGGGCGGGCATCTCCCCCGCCTCGACAGCCTGGAAAAACGGTGTGCCCTCCTCGATCATGAGCGGGTACACGCTCACATGGCCGATGCCGGCTCCGATGACGCCCCCGAGCGTATAGAGCCAGCTCGACGGCGTTTGCAGCGGAATGGCGCACATGAGGTCCGCAGACACGGAGAGGCCGAGCGAGACGGCAACGTGGAGCGCTTCCAGAGCCGTTTGCGCATCGTGGACGCGTCCGAGCATGCGAAGCTCGCCGTCGTCGAGGCTTTGGACGCCCATAGAGATGCGTGTGGCGCCGGCATCCCTCAGGTTCGAGAGCAGGTCGAGGGATGCGGAATCGGGATTGGCCTCGACCGTGACCTCGCTCGGACCGAGAGCGGCGATTCGCTCGACGAGTTCCACGGTGGAGCCGCCCATGAACGTCGGGGTGCCTCCGCCCACGTATGCGGTGTCGAGGCCGTCGATGAGCCCGATCTTCTCGGCCTCATCGATCTGACGCAGCAGAGCTGCCCCGTATGAGGCCATCAGGGGATCGCCTGCAGGCGTGGCGAAGGATGCGAAGTCGCAGTAGGAGCACTTGCGTTTGCAGAATGGCGCATGCAGGTAGAGCACGCGAGCGCTCATCTCAGCTGCTCCCGTGCGAAGCCTATGAGCTCGAGATAGTCGTCGAGCGTCGAGCACGACATGCCCTTGCCGCGAAGCTCCGAGGCGTGGGGCATGCCCTTCAGGTACCATCCCACGAGGCTCCTGGCCCGTGCGAGATGGGCGCCCGTGGAGATGAGGAGGCGGATATGCTCCTCGAGCGCATCGAGGCGCTCGAGCCCATCATGCTCGACTTGAGGTGCACCCGCGAGGATGGTGCGGGAATCCTCGAAGATCCAAGGATTGCCGTAGCTTCCCCGCGCGACCATGACGGCTTTCACGCGTCCCTCTTCGAGCACGCGGGCAACCGTGGATGCGTCGAGCATATCCCCGGACCCGATGACGGGAATCGAGACCGCATCCGCGACACGCTCGACGGACGACCAATCCGAGGTACCGCGATAGAACTCGCTGGCAAAACGCCCGTGGACGGCAACGGCAGCGGCGCCGGCATCCTCCATCGCCTTGGCGAACCCGGGTGCGAGCTCGGTCCCCACCGTCCTGCCCCGTCGGATCTTGACGGTGACGTCGACGCCGTCTCCGGCGCCGCGTTTGGTTGCGCGGACGATATCCGCAGCCCGGCCGGGGTCGTCCATGAGCGCGGAACCCTCGCCCTTGCGCACGACCTTGGGTACCGGGCAAGCCATGTTGATGTCTATGAGCGCGAGCTTCTCCCCCACCCGTTCGACGACCTTCGCCGCCGCCTCCTCGAACTGGTCGGGCACGGATCCGAAGAGCTGCACGGCGATCTCGGGCTCGTCCTCATGCGGGAAGACGAGCTCCCATGTCTTATCGCTGCGGTAGTGGATCCCCGCAACGGAGACCATCTCGGTATAGGCGAGGTCGGCTCCGTGCTCGCGCATGAGGATGCGGTAGGCGGCGTCGGTGACGCCGGCCATGGGAGCGAGGAAGATCTTGGGGCTCGCGAGGCGCTCGGCGAGGCGCATCACTCGTCGTCCACCTTGAGGACGGCGAGGAACGCCTCCTGCGGAACATCGACGGTGCCGATCTGCTTCATGCGCTTCTTGCCCTCCTTCTGCTTCTCGAGGAGCTTGCGCTTACGCGAGATGTCGCCGCCGTAGCATTTGGCGAGAACGTCCTTGCGCACCGCCTTGACGGTCGAGCGGCTGATGATCTTATTGCCGATTGCGCCCTGGATGGGGACCTCGAACTGCTGGCGCGGGATGATCTCCTTGAGCTTGTCGCAGAGGCCGCGCGCGAGCGTGTAGGCCTTGTCCTTGTGCACGATGAACGAGAGCGCGTCGACCATCTCGCCGGCGAGCAGCACGTCGAGCTTCACGAGGTCGGAGGCGCGGTAGTCGGCGAACTCGTAATCGAGCGAGGCATAGCCCTTGGTGCGGCTCTTGAGCTGGTCGAAGAAGTCGAGGATGAGCTCGGCGAGCGGGATGAAGAACGTGATCTCGACCGAGTTCTCGGCAAGGTAGACCATGTTGTCCTGGATGCCGCGATGCTCGATCACGAGCTGGATCACGGCGCCCATATACTCGGGCGGGACGATGACGGTCGCCTTGAGGTACGGCTCCTCGATGCGGGCGATCTTCTCGGGGCTGGGAAGGTCCTGCGGGCTCTTGATGTCGAGCATCTCGCCAGCCGTGGTGAAGACGTGGTAGTCGACGGAGGGAGAGGTTCCGATGAGGTCGAGGTCGAACTCGCGCTCGAGGCGCTCCTTGACGACCTCCATATGGAGCAGGCCGAGGAATCCCACGCGGAACCCGAAGCCCAGAGCGACGGATGTCTCGGGGCTCCAGGTGAGCGAGGGATCGTTCACGCGCAGTTTCTCGAGCGCGTCGCGGAGGTTCTCGTACTCCTTGTTGTCGATGGGGAAAAGGCCCGTGAAGACCATCGGCTTGGCCTCGCGATAGCCGGGAAGCGCCTCGGCGCAGCGGCGGGATGCGCCGGTGAGCGTATCGCCCACATGCACCGCGCCGGGGTCCTTGAGGCCCGTCACCACATAGCCCACCTCGCCCACCGAGAGGACGGGCAGCGAGGTCTCGGCAGGACGCTTGGCGCCAACGTCGTCGACGAGGAAGTCGGAGTCTGCCGCCATCATGTGGAGCGTATCGCCGGCCTTGATGGAGCCGTCGAAGACGCGCACCGTGGCGACGACGCCCCTGAACTGGTCGAAGTAGGAATCGATGATGAGCGCCTTCAAGGGCGCATCGGCGTCTCCCGAAGGAGGGCTCACCAAGAACACGATGCTCTCGAGCAGGTCGTGGATGCCGGCGCCCGTCTTGCCCGAGACGCAGACGGCATCCTCGGCGGGGATGGCGAGGGCGTCCTCGATCTCGGCGCGCACGCGCTCGGGCTCGGCGCTCGGAAGGTCGATCTTGTTGATCGCCGGGACGATATCGAGGTTCGCGTTCATGGCCAGGATGGCGTTCGAGACGGTCTGGGCCTCGACGCCCTGCGTGGAATCCACGACGAGCACGGCGCCCTCGCACGCGGCGAGCGAACGGGAGACCTCGTAGGTGAAGTCCACGTGCCCGGGGGTGTCGATGAGGTTGAACTGGTACGTCTCGCCGTCGTCGGCGTCGTACATCACGCGCACGGCGTTGCTCTTGATGGTGATGCCGCGCTCGCGCTCGATATCCATGGTGTCGAGCATCTGGGAGTCGAGGTCGCGTTCCTCGACGGTATGCGTAAGCTCGAGCACGCGATCCGAGATCGTCGATTTGCCATGATCGATATGCGCAACGATAGAGAAGTTGCGGATATGTGAGGTTTCATTCGCAGACATATAGAAGATAATAGCGCTCTTTCGCCCGATACGTGCTACAATCATCGAGTTGACCTCGCCGTGTCTCAAACGTTAGAGGCCTCGGATATTTTACATTCGAAAGGAACGCACGTGGCAAACATCAAGTCTCAGAAGAAGCGCATTCTGACCGCCGAGAAGGCTCGCATGCGCAACAAGGCCGCCAAGAGCGAGCTCAAGACCGCCGTCAAGGCTGTCCGCGCTGCCGTCGAGGCTGGCGACAAGGACGCGGCTACCGCAGCTTGCAGCAAGGCCGGCCGCCTGCTCGACAAGGCCGCTTCCAAGGGCATCATCCACAAGAACCAGGCTGCCGAGCGCAAGAGCGGCATCGCCAAGCTTGTGAACACGCTCTAAGCTTCAGGCTCACATCGAACGTCGAAGGACCCGGGGTGCTGACCGGGTCCTTTTTCTTTAGCTCGAGATGGTTGCCGGACGATCGGCTAGCGAACCGCCCCGCAGATGGAGAAGATCAGGTCGATCATCGCCTGGTCCGCATTCGCCCCGCGCTTGAGCGCGGCATCGGTTTCAGCGCAGGCATGGAGGGCATCCTCGAGCTCGCCCTGCGAGAAGGCGCGCGCCCACCGCGCATGGTTGCGCACCTGCCAATCCTGCTTGCCGAGCTCGGAAGCCAGGCGCGGCGCCGTCCCCCTGTCCTGCATGGAACGGGCGCAGATCAGCTCGCGCACACGCCCGGTGAGAAGGGACAGGATCCTGATGGCCTGGGCATCTCCGAGCAGACGGTACTGCACGAGCGCCTCCGCCGCGTTGCGCGACGAGACGGCGTCGAGGAAGGGCCAGGGCTTGACCTCCGCCGTCCTCGAGATGTTGTCGACGACATCCTGCTTGCGGATGATGCCCGCATCGCGGCAGATGCCCGCGAGCACCGCGATCTGGGTGTCGAGCATGGTGGTGGTATCGCCGACGCGCGCGATGAGCTCCTGAGATGCGGCGGGCTCGATGGCGATGCCGTGCGCCTGGGCGATCTTCATCACATGGTTGGGCAGGTCGCGCGACTCGATGGGCGAGCAGTCGATGACGGCGGTCTTGCCGAGGGATGCCACCGACTTGTAGAGCCTCGTGTTCTTGGCGAGCTTGTCGGCAACGAGCGCGAGCGTGCACGAGGGGTTGGGGTTCCCGAGATACCCGATGAGCGCCTCCGAGGCCTCCTTGGGGAGCTTATCGGCAGCATGCACGATTACCAGACGGAGGGGGCCGATAGGAGCCGTGTAGAGCGATGCTATGAGCTCGGAGGGATCGGTCTCGGCGGAGGCCGTGCGCTCGTCGAGGTTGAACGCCTCGAGGCTGGGGTCGAGCCTTCCCTTGAGCTTCTTCAGGGCGGCCTTGCGCTTGAGCTCGTTGGTACCCACGATGAGATACCCTCTCAAGAGTTCCTGCTTCGCCACCTCGGCACCTCCTTCCCCGTCTCGATGCGGCACCTATCGATTGTACGACAAAGGCGGACGGCGAGGACAAGCGGGCGCCGCTTCGCCGTGCCGCATACGGGGACACCCCCGTTCTCGGGCGCGCGCAAACCGCCCCTCCGCGCGTGGGGACCATGACGATGTCGCCGCGGTCCTTCGTGCAGAGGAATACGGCCCCGACCCGCTCGAGCACCCCGACGCAGGATCGATGCGGATGGCCGAACTCGTTTTCCCTCCCCGCGCTCGCGACGGCATATCTCGGCGAGAGAACCTCCGCCTGCGGGGAGAGGATGCTCCCCTCCGAACCGTGATGGCCGACCTTGAGGATGTCTGTGCAGCCGAGGTTGCAGCATGCCATGGCGGAGGCGAGCTCGGCGTGCTCGCCGTCGCCCGTGAGGAGGGCGCTCATCGACCGCACGCCATCGTCGTACTCGAGGACCAGGAACATCGAATCCTCGTTCTCGAGGCCGTCGACCGGACCTGCCGGCGCGACGACGGTCAGGCGGAAGGAGCCGAACCGCACGGTATCGTATAGGGAGATCTCGTCGAGGGGCCATGCGCCAAGCCGCAGCGCTGCTTCGACGAGCTCCTGCGGTGCATGCTCCGCGCTCCCCTCGGCAACGACAATACGCTCGCATGCTACTGCGCCCGGGAGGTCCGCAACCCCGCCGTAGTGGTCGTTATGGAGATGCGAGAGGATGATCGCGTCGAGATGGAACACGCCGTTGCGATGGAGCGCCTCGTCGAGCGGCCCCGACGGCCCTGCATCGACGAGCACGGCATGCGGACCTTCCTGGATGAGGATCGCATCCCCCTGGCCGATATCGAGCACCACCATGCGCGCAGGGGAAAGGAACCGATGATACGCGAACCAAGAGCAGAACGCTATGCCGGCTATCGCGGGAGGAGCGATGATCATCCTGCGCGTGACCTGCGGAGAGAACCACACGATAGCAAGGCAGGCGAAGAGCACGGCCAAGCTGGCGGGATGGCCGTAACTGGGAACGGCGATCGCGGAGAACCTGAGCGATGAGACCGTATGGAGCAGGTGCTCGAGCAGGCTTCCTACCGGTTCGGCGCATGCGAGCACGATGGCTTGAGCCGGATGGACGGGTGCCGAGGCGCACGCGGCGAGCCCCAGAACCGTCAGCAGGGCGATGAGCGGGGTGGCGAGAAGGTTCGCAAGCGGCGCTACAAGGGAGATCTCCGAAAACGAGGCCGTCGTGATGGGAAGCGTCGCGATCTGGGCCGTGATGCTCAATGCGAGCAGGTCTATGACGGAGCGCTCGAGATTCCCGAGCTTCCTGGCAAATCCATAGGAGACGCGTCTTGGCAGGCTGCGATGATGGAGCAGCACTTCGAGCACGTAGCGCACATAGGGGTTGATGACGCCGATACCCATCACCGCGGCGATCGAGAGCTGGTAGGCGAGCTGCCCCGTAACGAACGGATCTGCGAGCGCCATCGCTATCCCCGCAGCGCAGAGGGCGGAAAGCGAGTTTCCGCGCCTCCCCGCGAACACCGCCGTCGCATGGATCGTCGCCATGATCCATGCGCGGATCGCCGACGCCGGAGCGCCGCAGAGGACCACGAACAAACCGGTGAGGATCACGAGGGCTGCGGCGCGCGTGCGGAAGCGCGTCTCCGCCGCATCGAGGGAGGCCGAGATGGCCATGGCGACAAGCGCGAGATGCGTTCCGGAAACGGCGACGAGGTGCGACACCCCGCATCTCCTGAGATCTCCATCGATGTCCAAGGCCTCGAAGCCGCTCCTGTCGCCCAGAGAACAGGCGGCCATGAACGCCCTCGACGCGCTAAGTGACGGGTCCAGGGAATCGGAGAGCCTCCGCCGAAGCGTATCGAGCATGCCGGGAAGCCCGGACCTTCTTGTCACGTGCTCGATCCGAAGCAACGTCACGGAGGCGAAGACGCCCTGCGAGCGGGAGACGCCATCCCATACGTCCTCCCCCTGCGCCCTCACCCTTCCGATCCCCGAGAGGATCATGCCGGGGTAGGTCCTCTCATACGTGTAGAGCCAGACATCCACGGGATGCGCGCCGTCCAGGCTGGCGCGCGCCCGCGCACGAAATCTGCCATGGCTGAGCCTGGAATCGCCCAGCACGGCGAAGCTCCAGGAGGAGACCGGGGAGCCTTCCATCATCTCGACCGCCTCGAGCCCGCGCTCGACTCCCAACGACGAGATGACCAGCGATATAGCCGCCGCGCATGCAGCCGCCGCGATCAGCGCCGCCTCCTCCGGCCGAGACCGTATTGCTAGCAGAAAGACCGTAGCAGCGAAAAACGCAACGATAGCCAGCGCGATCGATGATGCTTCCGGGAGGCGGAGCGACCGCCTCAGCACCGCCTGGCAAGAGCCTATGACGACGATCAGCAACCAGAAGGTGAAGGGGATGCTCGGACGTGCGGGGCGAATCGGCTCATCAGACGCAGGCATAGGGCTTGATCTTCTCGAGCTTCTTCTCCCCTATCCCGTTGACGCGGAGCAGGTCGTCGACGCTCGAGAACGGGCCGAGATTCTCCCGGCTCTCGAGAATCGCGCGAGCCGTCTGCTCGCCCACTCCGGGAAGCTCCATCAGGGCTTCCGCATCGGCGCTGTTGATGTTGACCAGCCCCGAGGTCGCGTCTCCGAACGACTCGAGCTCCGCATCCCGCTCTCCGACCAGCGGGATATGCACCTTCGATCCGTCCGAGATGGGCTGCGCGAGGTTCACCGATGCCGTATCGGCGTCGTCTGCAAGGCCGCCGGCCGCATCGACCGCATCGCAGACGCGGACTATATCCCCGGAGAGCGTATAGACGCCCGGGCTCTTCACGGCACCGTCCACATGGACGACGCAAGAGGACAGGAGAGGCTCCTCGACGGCATGCGCGGGCTCCAAGACAGGCTCATCGGCGATATGAGCGTCTAGAGAGGGGGAAGCCGATGCTATCTGGAGAGGCGGAGACTGCAAGCGCAACGCGCCGACGATGCCGAGGGCAGCGAGTGCTGCGATACCAGCGGCTGCAACCGCTTTAGGGGCGCGGAGACCCAGGCGCTTGCGTGCAGTCCCGTATCCCACCTGTGCCACGAGGAGCCTCCCTTCTGTCGAAGACAATGATGAGGGAGGGTGATGTTGAAAACTCGGAATTCGCAGCGGCATGCTTGCAGGCTTCTTCCCAAAACCTGCAGCTATCTTGCAAAGAAAAATAGAAATGGTGCCTGAGCTGGGGATTTAGGAACGAGAATCGAGCTCGGGGAGGTATCCTCCCGGCAAAAGTTCCTCATGCCTCATCCTGAGCGACTTGGGGGGATGATAGCTCGGGCACGTATCGTAATCGCGGTACTCCATGATCCTGAGCAGGTCATCGACCATGGCATCCTTATCGAACAGGGCCTCGGCCTCGAGGACGGCGGAGAGGCGCGCATGGGTCTCGGGCCGTCTGGGCATGAAGAGCGTGCAGCAGTCGGGAGCCGTCTGCATGGAGATCTCGGCAGTGCCGATCTGCTCGGCACGTTCCATGATCTCGGTCTTGTCGCTTCCGATGAGGGGCCTGAGCACGGGGATGGAAACCGCATCGTCGACGGCTGCGATGTTCTCGAGGGTCTGCGACGCGACCTGGCCGAGCGATTCGCCAGTCACGAGGGCCTTCGCCCCCTCGATGCGCGCAAGGCGCTCGGCGACGCTCACCATGACGCGGCGGTACATGATGATGCGCAGATCCTGCGGGACCGTGAGCGAAATCTCGCGCTGATGCTCTCCGAACGGCACGACGTAGAGCCTGCCGATGCAGCCGGAGGGCGCCAGGGCCTCGCAGACGTCCTGGCAAAGGTATTCGCTCGTATCGGCGGTCATCGGGCGGCCGGAGAAGTGGATGGGCACGCAGATCGCTCCGCGCCTGCCGACCATCCAGGTGGCCACGGGAGAATCGAATCCGCTCGAGAGCAGCGTGACGACCTTCCCCGCGGTGCCCACGGGAAGGCCTCCGACGCCGCGCGTGTACGCGGCATAGACGTAGGCGCTGCCCTGGACGGCATGCACGACGACCTGAAGGTCGGGATGATGAACATCGACCTTCTTCTCGGGGAACGCCTCGCAGAGCGCCGCACCCACGATCTGGTTCATCTCGAGCGTATGGATGGGATATGCGGTGGACGATCGGCGTGCGTGGACTTTGAAGGTATAGAAATCCCCCGCCTCGCGCATGACCGAGATAGCCGCACGGCAGTACTCGCGCTCGTCGAGATTCGTACGATATGCAAGCGACACGCGGGCCACGCCGGGAACCTTCGCGATGATGCGCGCAAGCTCGGGAGTAGCCGAACGGTCCTCGGTCTCGACGACGATATAACCTGAGATACGCGCGATGCGTGACACGCCGTGCCCACGCAACGCGCGATTCAGATTGGTTACGAGCTGGTTCTCGAAGGTGGAGCGGTTCTTCCCCTTGAGTCCGATCTCATGGTAATGGACTAGGCAGAGGCGCTCGCTCATGATGCTGGGAGACCTTGCTTAGATGATGCCGATGTTCTGAGCCTTGAGGTCGTTGTCGAAGTCCTCTTTCACAAAGCTCAGGGTGCCGGACTCGATCTCGTCCATGGCGATGGACACCGTGTCCTTGCCGGAGATGATCGTCGTGATGTCATCGAAATCCTGGATGGCGGTCACGCGATGGTGCTGTCCGCGGATCATGTTGTTGATATCGCAGGCGCGCTTGGAAGCAAGGGCGCACAGCAGGAAGGGATTCTGCTCGGTCTTCTCGAGCAGGGTATCGATCTCAGGCCTCGTCACTGACATGGTGGCTTGAACCTCCGTCCATCTCATAACTCTCGAAGAGCGCCTCGAGCTGCGAGAGCGCCGTATCGAGGTCGTCGTTCACGATAGTGGCATCGTAGGCATCCATGAGCTCCATCTCGTGCTTCGCCGTCTCGAGGCGGATCGCGATGGTCTCCTCGTCCTCGGTGCCGCGCCCCTTGAGGCGGCGGATAAGCTCGTCGGTCGAGGGGGGCGCGATGAAGACGAGGACGGCGTCCGGGAACACGTTGCGCACATTGAGCCCGCCTTGGACATCGATCTCGAGAACGAGCGATTGCCCTTGGGCGAGGTTGCGCTCAACCTCGGACTTGAGGGTGCCGTACCGATGCCCGTGGACCACGGCCCATTCGAGGAACTCCCCCGCATCGACCTTGGCGGAGAACTCGTCCTCGGTGAGGAAGTAGTAGGAGACGCCGTCGCGCTCCCCCACCCGCGGACCACGAGTAGTAGCGGAAACCGTCAGGCCCAGGGACGGTCGCTTCTCGCGCAGAAGCGCGACAAGCGTTCCCTTTCCTACGCCTGACGGTCCGGAAACTACGAAAAGCCGAGCGGTGCGAGCCACTTACTTGGTGAGAGCGGCGAGAAGCTGCTCGCGCTGGCGGGCGCCGAGGCCCTTGACGCGACGGGTCTCGGAGATGCCGAGCTCGGTCATAACCTTGGCGGCCTTGGCCTTGCCATAGCCGGGGAGGGACTCGATCAGGGCGGAGACCTTCAGGCGCTGGGCGATGGGATCCTCGGAGGTGAGGACGCTCTCGACGGTGACCTTGCCGGACTTGATGTCGTCGCGGAGCTGGGCGCGGGCGTGACGGGCCTCAGCGGCCTTCTCGAGGGCTGCCTTGCGCTGATCGTCGGTAAGGGTAGGTAGAGCCATTGTTCCTCCAAACATCGAAGAATTCTATGCAAAGGGGCAGGTGGGACGTGGTCCCCTGCCATCAACACAACCTGACCTAGTTTGCCATTTGAGCAGCTCGTTTACAAGTATTTTCTCGTAAAACTTCGGTTTTAGAGGGCATATAACACATCTTATGCACCCGTCAGCTCCGCTACGATCGACTCGAAGGCCGCCCGTGGGTCGGGGGCCTGGACGATGGGCCTGCCGATGACGAGTTTCGAGGACCCCGCCTCGATGGCGGCAAGCGGGGTCGCGATCCTCTGCTGATCGCCTTTATCGCTTCCCAGCGGCCTGATGCCGGGGGTGACGATGAGGGCTTCCGGGCCGAGCATCCCGCGCATGGCGGACGCCTCCTGCGGGGAGCAGACGATTCCGTCGGCTCCGGCCGCATAGGAGAGCGATGCCAGGCGGGCGACCTCCTCGGCGATGGGGCATTCGATGCCGATCTCGGCAAGGGACTCCTCGTTCATCGAGGTGAGGATCGAGATGGCGACGAGCCGTGCCCGCTCGCGGCCGCACAGCTCCGCAGCCTCCTCTGCCCCCTCGCGTGCGGCTGCGATCATCGCCGACGTGCCGAGGCCGTGGATCGAGATGATATCGGCTCCGGTGAGCGCGGCGGACCTGACGGCGCCCTTCACCTGGAACGGGATATCGTGGACCTTCAGGTCGAGGAAGACCTTGAGGCCATGGGCGCGCATCTCGTCGACGATCGAGGGCCCGTAGCGATAGAAGAGGGTCATGCCTACCTTCACCCAGCTCGCCCTGCCGTCGAGCAGGGATGCGAGCTCGAACGCGCGCTCGCGGTCGCAGTCGAGGGCGATGATGATGGCGTCGCGGGCTTCGTTTTCCGTCAGCATTCGAATGCACCTACCAGTTCGTTGATATCCGATACTCCCTGCTCGACCGCCCACTGCTCGAGCTCGTCGAGGATGCGCGGGCCCGCAAGCGGATCGGGAAGGTTCTGGGTGCCAATAGTGACGGACGTCGCACCGGCGAGGATCATCTCGGCAGCGTCGGCCCCCGTGGCGATGCCGCCGATGCCGTTGATGGGGATGTCGACCGCCTGGGCGGCCTCCCACACCATGCGCACCGCGATGGGATGGATAGCCGGGCCGGACATGCCGCCCGTGGGCTTGGAGAGCCTGCTCCTACGGGTATGGATGTCGATGGACATCGCATTGATGGTATTGATGAGCGAGAGCGCGTCGGCACCGGCATCCTCGCATGCCTTCGCGATCTCGGGAACGCGGACCGGCGCCATCTTGACGAGCAGCGGGCGCTTCACAAGGGGCCTCACGGCGCGCACGACCTCGGCGGCATCCTCGGGCGTGCCGCCCACGAGCTTGCCGCCGCGGGCGATGTTGGGGCAGCTGATGTTGAGCTCGATGCCCGATGCGAACGGAGCGAGCTCCTCGAGAAGCTCGACCGCGCGGACGTACTCCTCGATCGAGTGCCCCGCTGCCTGCATGATGACGCGGCAGCCGCGGGCCTCGAGGTCCTCGAGGTAGGCGCCGTATTTCTCGACGATGCCGGCCACGCCGGGGTTGGCGAGGCCGATGGTGTTCATGATGCCCGAGGTCACCTCGCACATGCGCGGGGCGGGATTGCCGTCCCAAGGCACTGCAGACGTACCCTTGGTGGTGATGGCGCCGAGCATCGAAACGTCGTAGAAGCCCTCGAGCTGCCAGCCGAAGCCGAAGGTCCCGGAGGCAGTGTTGATGGGGTTGCGCATCTTGATGCCGCCCAGGTCGACGGCCATGTTCACGGTGCTCACCACGCCACCTCCTCGGCATCGAAGACGGGGCCGTCCATGCAGCAAGATGCATACCCGCCCGCCTTGAGCGGGATGTTGCAGGCACCGCAGGCTCCGAAGCCGCACCCCATCATGCTCTCCATGGAGACCTGGCAGGGCAGGCCGTGATCCTCGGAGAGCCTCGCGATGCTCGCGAGCATGACCTGCGGCCCGCATGCGTAGACGCAATCGTAGGTATGCTTCTCCAGGAGCTGCTCCGCGGCGTGGGATGCGAAGCCATGGATCCCGATGCTGCCGTCGTCGGTTGCGACGACGATGTCGGTATCGATGCGCTCGAATTTGCGGAGCTCCTCGATCTGGCTCTGCACAAGACCCGTGATGTTCCTGACGCCGATCGCCACATCGAAGCCGATATGCGCACGTGCGAGCATCCCCGCAGCAGCCGCGACGGGAGGAAAGCCGATACCGCCTGCGACGAGCAGGGCGCGCTTGCAGCCTTTCTCGGGCAGGCGCCAGCCGTTGCCGCAGGGCCCCACCACGGTGGAGACATCGCCCGGCTGCATCTTCGAGAGGCGCTCCGTTCCCTCCCCCACCACGGCGTAATAGATCACGACGTGCGAGTTGACGAGGTCGGACGACGAGAACGAGAGCGGGATACGCAGGATATGGGTCTTGTCGCCCGGCACCTCGAAGTTCATGAACTGACCCGGCTGAAGCCCCCATGACACATGGCTCGAGATCTCGAGCCTGTTGATGCCCGGAGCAACCACCTCGTTGGAGATCACGGCGAAATCGTGGATGCCAACGTTGCCGCGGGGCATATCGTGCTTCTCGGCGCTCATGACACGACGCCGTCTGCGAGGGTGCGCCTGCCGCTCACGAACACATCGGTGGCGCAGCCGGTGAGCGACATGCCGAGGAATGCGGAGTTCTTGGACTTTCCCTGGAAGTAGCTCTCGGTAACCTCGACCGTGCGAGCGGGATCGATGAGCGTGAGATTGGCGCTGCAGCCCTCCTCGATCTTGACGGGATCGAGGCGGAGCACCTTGCGCGGATTCACGGCCATGACCTCGACCAGGCGCTGCCAGCTCATAAGACCGGGGTTGACCATCTTGGTGAGCATGAGCGGAAGCGAGGTCTCGAGGCCGATGGTGCCGAAGAAGGCGATCTCCCACTCGCAATCCTTCTCGTGCTTCGCATGCGGCGCATGGTCGGTCACGACGCAGTCGATCGATCCGTCGAGAATGCCCGCACGCAGCGCCTCGGCATCGGAGGGCTTGCGCAGCGGCGGGTTCATCTTGAGGTTGGTGTTGTACGTGGCATCGATGTC
>CAMOLV010000007.1 GCA_946619045.1 uncultured Coriobacteriales bacterium
CTTGAGGACGGAGCCCTCCTCGCTCATCCAGCCGTCGACGAGGCGTCGCTCCGCGGCTGTGTAGGCCGGGCTGGTGCCGCAGCAGCCTCCCACGATGGAGACGCCCAGGTTCAGCATCCCGGCGACCGCCGAGACGTACGCCTCGGGCGTGATGTCGTAGACCGTGCGGCCGCCCTCGACGCGCGGAAGGCCCGCGTTGGCCTGGACCATGACGGGGCAGGTTGCAAAGGGCATCATGCGCTCGACGAGCGGAACGAGGGCCGCAGGCCCCAGGCTGCAGTTGATGCCGAGCGCATCGACGCCGAGCGCCGAGAGCGTGATGGCCGCGACCTCGGGCGTGGTGCCGAGGAAGGTGCGTCCGTCCTCTGCGAAGGTCATCGTGCAGAAGATGGGCAGGTCGGAGTTGTCCTTGGCGGCGAGCACCGCGGCCTTCGCCTCGGCAAGGTCCGCCATGGTCTCGATGATGAAGAGGTCGGCGCCGGCTGCATCCGCCGCGCGGACCTGCTCGGCGAAGAGCCCATAGGCCTCGTCGAACGTGCAGGTGCCTATGGGCGCGAGGAGCTGGCCCGTGGGGCCGATGTCGGCGGCCACGTACGAAGCGCCGCTCGCCTTGGCGCAGGCGATCGCGGCGGAGAAGATCTGCTCCACCGTCGCCGCATCCCCCAGCTTCGCGGAGTTGGCGCCGAAGGTGTTGGTCGTCACGATGTCGGCTCCGGCCGCGACGTATGCCGCATGGATGGCGCGGATCTCGTCCGGATTCGTGAGGCAGAGCAGCTCGGGCAGCTCGCCGGCGGCGAGGCCGCGCTCCTGGAGCTGGGTGCCCATGGCACCGTCGAAGACGAGGATCTGCTCGCCCGCCAGCGCGGCGGCGAGGCGGTCGTCCTTGATGCGGGGGTGCCGACCGGCAAGGCGATTCTCTGATGCGGTGCAATCCATGGGAGCTCCTTTTCTCCAAGACCCCTATGAGTGTAGCTGGTTTGCCTCCGAGCATGCCCGAAGCTGGGTAAACGGCGCTTTTTGGAAACAGGACTCGAAGACGATGCTACACTTGAGAAGCTTGGGAATGGAACTCGGGAGAGGAGCTGGAACCTATGGTTACCATCGATCTGACGGTCAATGAGAGCGGACGCGCGAACAACATCCGCAAGGCGCGCGAGAACAAGATCCTCATCCCCACCATCTCCCAGATGCAGCATCCCGAGACCATGCCCGCCAAGGTGCGCGAGGGCCTCAAGAACGTGGGACTGTGGGACGTGAACCCGCTCAACCTCTTCCGCATCAGCTGGAAGAACGAGCCCACCGAGTTCGGCGGCCTCTTCCAGGACGTTCCCAACTACATCGAGTTCCCGCCCGAGCTCACCGGTGTGCCCTGCCGCATCGTCGCCATGGTGGGCAAGTGGTTCCCGACCGGCTGCCACAAGGTGGGCGCCTCCTTCGGCTGCCTCGCTCCGCGACTCGTGACGGGCCAGTTCGACGTCGATGCCCAGAAGGCCGTGTGGCCCTCCACGGGCAACTACTGCCGCGGCGGCGCCTTCAACTCGCGCCTGCTCGGCGCGCAGGGCGTCGCCATCCTCCCCGCGGAAATGAGCCAGGAGCGCTTCGACTGGCTGCATGAGATCGGGGCCGAGGTCATCGCCACGCCCGGCTGCGAGAGCAACGTGAAGGAGATCTTCGACAAGACCAACGAGCTCAAGGCAGACCCGGGCTACATGGTCTTCAACCAGTTCGCCGAGATGGGCAACCCCCTCTGGCACTACAACGTGACGGGCAACGCGCTGGCAGACGTGTTCGAGGCCGTGAAGAGGCCCGGCGACCGGTTCTCGGGCGCGTGCTTCACCTCGGGCTCTGCGGGCACCATGTCGGCAGGCGACCGTCTCAAGGACCTCTACCCCACGCTCAAGCTCGGCGTGGGCGAGGCGCTGCAGTGCCCCACCATCCTCGAGAACGGCTTCGGCGGGCACCGCATCGAGGGCATCGGCGACAAGCACATCCCCTGGATCCACAACGTGCGCAACTCCGATATGGTCATCGATATCGACGATGAGGACTCCCAGAGGCTGCTCCGCCTGTTCAACACGCCCGAGGGCCAGGCATATCTCGCCGATGTGCTGGGTCTCTCGGCCGAGCTCATCGAGAAGCTCACATGGCTCGGCATCAGCGGCATCGCCAACGTGCTCTGCTGCATCAAGATGGCCAAGTACTACGAGTTCACGAGCCACGACGTGGTGGGCACGGTGCTCACCGACTCCGCGGTCATGTACGCGAGCCGCATCGAGGAGCTCAATGCCGAGCACGGCCCCTACAGCGCGGAGGAGGCGCATCTCGACCACGCGCTGCACATCCTCAACCTCAAGTGCGACAACATGGCCGAGCTCACCTACAAGGACCGCAAGCGCGTCCACAACCTCAAGTACTACACCTGGATCGAGCAGCAGGGCATGGATATCGACGACCTCAACGCCCTGTGGTACGACCCCGAGGGCACCTGGGATGCCGTGCATGCCCAGGCAGCCGAGCTCGACCGCCTCATCGACGAGTTCAACGCCGAGACGGGCGTCCTCGACATGCTGTGATCGTCTCGCACCGGGAACGCACCTATACGGGGCCGGCCTCCTCTTGGAAGCCGGCCCCTTTTGATGGCATCGTCGCGGGTTTGCCTGCAGTTCAGGATTGGCTCGGCGGGTTTGCCTGTAGTTTTAGATTGCCTCAGCGGGTTTGCCTGTAGTGCTCGGAGGGTACAGGATGATCCCGCAAGCCATCTACCTGCGGAAACGTCGTTTGCTGCCACCTCGAGAAACGCAGGCAAACCTGGGAAGCGTTCCCGGAACTGCAGGCAAACGTGGGTGTCTCTCTCGAAAAGCTAGAAATCGATGCCGTCCCAGACGATCTGCTTGTAGCGGACGGGGTCGGTGTCGCCCTCGGTCGAGAAGCACAGGACCTTCGAATCCGGTCCGAGGCCGAGCTCCTCGCGCACCGGCGCCAGCCCCTCCTCGAGCATGATCGAGGCGAAGGCGCCGAATCCCGCGGCTCCCGACTCACCCGACACCACATGGGGGTCGTCCTTGAAGTTGCCGGCCAGCATGCGCATGCCGCGCACCGTGAAGCTGTCGGCGCCCGACACGAAGCCGGTGGCATGGTTCTTGAAGAGGTCCCAGCCGAGCTCGCAGGGCTCGCCGCAGGAGAGGCCCGCCATGATCGAGGGCATGTCGCCGGTGACGGTGACCGATACGCCGTCGCCGCGCTCTGCCCCGCGGAACATGCAGTCGGCCGTATCGGGCTCCACGACCACGACGCGCGGCGGATCATCGGGATAGAGCGCCGCGAAGTAGCCGGTGACCGCACCCGCCATGGCGCCCACGCCGGCCTGCACGAAGATGTGGGTGGGCTTCTCGGCGAACTGCTCGGCGGCCTCGTCGGCCATGACGCCATAGCCCTGCATGATCCACGTGGGGATGTCGGTATAGCCCGGCCATGAGGTGTCCTGCACGATGACGCCGTGCTCGAAGCTCGGCGCCATCTCGACGGCCATGCGCACGCAGTCGTCGTAGTTGCCGTCCTCGATGGAGACCTCCGCCCCTAGCGAGGCGATGTTGTCGAAGCGGGACTGCGTGGTGCCCTTGGGCATGAGCACGATGCAGCGCTGGCGCAGCTCGCGCGCGGTCCACGCCACGCCGCGGCCATGGTTGCCGTCGGTCGCCGCGATGAAGGTGGCGCTTCCCAGCTTCTCGAGGAACTCGTCCGAGACGAGCGTGTCGTAGGTCAGGTCGGAGATGTCCATGCCCATCTCGCGCGCGAGGAAACGGCCGATGGCGTAGGAGCCTCCGAGCACCTTGAAGGAGTTGAGCCCGAAGCGCCACGACTCGTCCTTCACCGCCACGCGGGCGACGCCCAGATACTCGGCCATATGGCGCAGGTCGGCGAGCGGCGTCACCGCGTACTGCGGGAAGCTCCGGTGGAAGCTCCTCACGCGGGAGATCTCGTCCTTCGAGAACAACGGGAGATACGGGTCGTCCGTCTTGGGCAGGCGGTTCGCGATGTATCGCAGATCCGGCTCGGTCGCCTTGGACATTGCGGCTTCCTTTCCTCGGATACGAACAAAGCGCCAGGCCATTCGTTCAAGAATGAACAAACGACCTGGCGCATCGTTCAAGCTGTGCGTTTAACGGCGTGCGTGCGTGTTGCCCAGGGTCATGGCCATGAGGGCCTTGATGGTGTGCAGGCGGTTCTCGGCCTCATCCCAGATGACGGACTGCGGACCGCTCGCCACCTCGTCGGTGACCTCGATGCCGCGGTCGGCCGGCATGCAGTGCATGTAGATGGCATCCTTGCTGCCGAGCGCCATGCGGCGGGAGTCGACGCACCAGCCCGGGTTCTCGTTGATCATCTCGACGCCGCGCTTCTCGTCGTCGCCGACGGTCATGATGGGGCCCCAGCCCTTGGCGTAGATGATGTCCGCGCCCTCGCAGGCCTCGTCCATGTCGTTGACGACCTTGAACGAGCCGCCGTAGCGCTCGGCGTTGGCCTTGGCGATCTCAAGCGCCTCGGGCTGCAGCTCGAAGCCCTTGGGGTGCGCGAGCGTGACGTCCATGCCGAAACGCGGCATGACGGTCACGAGCGACTGCGCCATCGAGAGCGGGCGCATGTAGTTGCCCGCCGAGGTCCACGAGATGGTGAACTTGCGACCGCGCAGCTCGTCGTGGAACTTCTCCTTGATGGTGAGCAGGTCGGCCATGGCCTGCGTGGGGTGCCAGATGTCGCACTGCATGTTGTACACGGGGATCGAGGAGTACTTGGCGAGCTCGGCCATCCAATCGTGGCCGCCCACGAGGGTGTTGCGGACGCCCACGGCCTCGCCCATGCGGGAGAGCACCTGGATGGTGTCCTCGGGCGTCTCGCCGTGGCCCACCTGGGTTCCCTTGGGCGTGAGGTAGTTGGCGTGGCCGCCGAGCTGCGTGATGCCGCACTCGAAGGCGTTGCGGGTACGCGTGGACTCCTCGAAGAAGAGCATGAAGACGGTCTTATTGCGCAGGATGTCGACCGGCTCGCCCAGAAGGTAGCGCATCTTGAGCTCCTTGGCGACCTCCATCAAGGTTTCGATCTCCTCGTTGGTCCAGTCCTGCTCGCAAAGAAAATGCCTTCCGATCATTCCTGTCTGCATGTTCCGATCCTTCCTGTCAACGTTGTCTGGAGCCAGCGCAGTGCCTATGGAACCATTATAGATGCTCGACGTAGAGCGGTAGAGCCGTATAGAACTTCACGGCATCCAAGAGCTCGCCGATGGGCACCTTGTCCTGCGTGCCGTGGCAGAGCGTCTCGTCGCCGGGGCCGTATCCCATGGCGGGGATGCCCGCGCGCCCGCAGAGCTGCGTGGCGTTGGTGCAGAAATCCCACTTGGTGATCTCGGGGCGGCGTCCGAAGAGGCCCTCGAAGCAGGCGGCGCCCGCCTGGATGTAGGGATCGTCCTCGGCCATGACCCACGAGGGGAAGTAATCCACGGCGTTGATCTGGTAGCCGGTGTAGGTGGTCACGAGCTCCTCGTCGATCTCGGCGTGCACGCCGGGGATGTCGGTGAAGAAGGCGCGCACCTCGTCGAGCAGCTCGTCGGCCGTCTCGCCGCAGGAGATGCGGCGGTCGCAGGTGATGACGGCCTCGCCGGGGATGGTGTTGAGCGAGGGCGTCTTGCAGTCGATCTTGGTGACCTCGATGGTGCCGCGACCCAGGAACGGATCCTCCACGAAGTCGTTGAACGCATCGATGCGCTGCATGATGGGGATGGCCTTGATGAGGGCGTTGTCGCCGCGCCAGGCAGCGGACGCGTGCGCAGCCTTGCCCGGGACGGTGATCCGGATGAGCGCCCTGCCCTTGTGGCCGCGCATCAGGCGGTTCGTGCTCGACTCCGCGACCAGGACGTAATCGGGCTTGATGTCGGGGTTCTCCTCCATCATGGCCTTGACGCAGGAGCCCTCGACATCCTCCTCCGAGATGGAGCCCGACACCCAGAGCGTGAAATCGTCCTCGAGCCCCAGCTCCTTGATGGCGCGGCCCGCGAAGGTGATGCCCGTGAGGCAGCCCTTGTCGTCGACCGCGCCGCGTCCGCGGATCACATCGTCGACGATCTCGGCCTTGAGGGGATCGTCCATGCCCCAGTCGGCCGGGTCGCCGACCTCGACGGTATCGGCATGCGCGTCGTAGAGCAGGACGCAGCGCCCATGGCCCACGCGGCCCACGCAGTTGCCCGCCGGGTCCACGCGGACCTCGTCGAAGCCGAACTCGCGCATCTTGGAAGCAAGGAACTGTATGGCCTCGCCCTCGTTGTAGGTGACGCTGTTGATGGAGATGAACTCGAGCAGGAACTCGACGATCTCGTCGCGTTTGCCATCAACATAGGCAGAGATTCTCTGCAGCTTCTCGTCCAAGGCGCCGTCCATCGCGGTGCTCCTCTCTCACGAAGTGCTGAGGCTGGGTTAGTAAAATTGTTGCACATCCGAGCTGGCGTTGAATCGGGTTTTGGGGAAGCGCACGAGCTTCATATCGCTATTCGAGCGAACCCGATGCGCGCTCGGCGCGGCGTGCGCGCGATGAATCGGGGAATTCGCCCATGATGGCGGTTATGCTCTTGGTAGGGATCATGAGCAGGCTCTTTGTCAGCGTGATACCAAGGTAGCGCTGCGCGTTCACAGTGGCGAGCAGCGCGGGCTGCACAGACAACGGCAGGTCCCCATAACCAGGAGAGAAGCGCGCGTTGGCATGGAACCCTCCGAGCTCAGCGTTCTTAGCGATGCTCTTCTGACACGCTGCAGCCGTCTGCTCGACAGCAACGGTACCGCAGGCATCGAGAATCACCTCGGCGACAGGATCAGTCGCAGAGAGGCGCTTGAGCTCGCGATCCACGTCCATACCCACCGTTGCAGCCAAGACGTAGCACGAGACCGCACCATCGAGATGACGGGCAATCGAGGACCCCGGGAGCACGAGGGAAGATCCAATGAGGCGTATCGCACCGGAATCGTCGGGTTGCGCGAAGTTGAAGATACCCCATGAGGCTCTGGGTTTGGCGAGCTCGAGCATGCGCGCGATGCCCTCGTCGATGCGGGCGTCGATCTCGGGCGTGATCTCCTGCCCGCGATATCCCATGAACCGCAGAACCTCGCGGCGCGGCAGCTCGACGATTTCGTACGTTTCGACAGGCATCGTCTATGCCTCGAGGTAGTTGCACCCGACAAGCACGCGTCGGGCGGCGCGGCCGATCTCGGGGCGGTTCATCGTATAGATGTGGATGCCGTCCACGCCGTTCTCGGCGAGGTCGACGAGCTGGTCGCAGGCATACTCGATGCCCGCCTCGAGCTGAGCATCCTCATCGTCGCCGCACGCGACGATCTTGCGGATGACGCGCGACGGGATGGTGGCGCCGCAGGTGAACGCCATGCGCTGGATCTGCTTCACGCTGGTGAACGGCATGATGCCGCACACGACGGGGGTCTTGATGCGCCAGCGGGCGCATCCCTCGCGAAAACGGTAGTAGAGCTCGTTGTCGAAGAACAGCTGCGTCACGAAGAAATCCGCGCCGGCATCCTGCTTGATCTTGAGGTGCTCGAGCGAGGTCTCGAAATCGTCGCATTCGAAGTGGCCCTCGGGATAGCAGGCGGCGCCGACGCAGAATTCGGGCCTCGTGTCCTTGATGTAGGCGATGAGGTCGGAGGCGTATGCGAAGTCGATGACCTCCTTGCCCGGCGCACGGTCGCCGCGCAGGGCAAGGACGTTCGTGACGCCCTGCTCCTCGAGCGCATCGAGGTAGAGGTCGACGGCCTCGCGGGAGGAGCCCAGGCAGGTGAGGTGCGCGAGGGCGGTCGTGCCCGTATCGCGCTCGATGGCGCCCGACACCGAGACGGTGTTCGCGGAGTTTCCGCTGCCGCCGGCGGAGAAGGTCACGCTGATCCAATCCGGGTCGTCTGCGGCGAGCTCGGAGGCGACCTTGAGCGCCTGGTCGATGGGGAGGTCGCCCTTGGGAGGGAAGATCTCGAACGAGAAGGTCTGCTTGGCGGCAAGGCGATCGCTGATGCGCATGATGTCTCCTTATCGTGGCGTACGGGTCAATGATACCCTTTCACCGCTCAGATGCCCCAGGGAAGCGGGGCGAGCAGCACGATGCACACGGCAGCGGCGATGTAGGGCGCGAAGGCGAAGGTCCTGCCCGCGGAGCGATGCAGCAGGGCGCCGATCCCCTGCACGGCGAGCAGCAGCGCGCAGGAGAGCGCGATGACGGAGAAGCCCCTCGTGCACCCCAGGGAGAATCCGAGCGCCGCGAACAGCTTGACGTCTCCCCCGCCGATGCCGGCATCGCCGGTGCGCCTGCCCATGATGTGCGCGGACAGGAGCAGGAAGGCGAGGACGGCCGCGGCCCCGAAGAGCGATGCGCGCAGCTCGCGGAGCGCCGAGGGGAGGTCCCCGCAGGAGATCAGGAGCAGCTCGAAGGCGCGCAGGCCCGCGATGGCGGCGACGCTGCCGTTCTCGATGCGGCGCGTCCGGGCATCATGCGCCGAGATCGCCGCGAGCATGGCGATGAGGGCGGTGCGGATCGCCGCCATGGCGGAGAGGCCCGTGCCGCATGCCACGAGCGCCGCCGATGCGGCTCCGAGGAACACCCCCGCACTGCAGCGGAACGAACCCGCCGATTCTGCGCGCATCATCGAGGCCTCCGATCCCATCGAAAACGATGACCTTTGAGGCTACACTATCTTGGAGCCTTCGGGCGCCTGAACCGTGGACGGCGCCTGTCAGATTCGCGAGGGGGCAACGATGGCGGAGAGCGGTTACAAGGCCAAGCAGATGATCGTCATGAGGCGCGACCTGCACATGCGCAAGGGCAAGATCGCCGCGCAGGCGGGGCATGCCTGCGTGGAGGCCACGCTCATGGCGCTTGCGCGCGAGGACCGCCTTGAGGACATCCGCCTCGCGGGCTCGTGGGTGGCGCTCGACCATGCCGACGGCGACCGCTCGCCCCTCACCGCATGGTTCGATGCGGGCATCGCCAAGGTCTGCGTGTACGTCGACTCCGAGGAGGAGCTGCTCGAGATTGCCGATAAGGGCCGCGAGCAGGGCTTCATCGTCGCGCTCATCCGCGATGCGGGGCTCACCGAGTTCCACGGCGAGACGACCTTCACCTGCCTCGCGTTCGAGCCGCTCTACCCGGAGCAGATCGACCCCATCACGGGCGGGCTCCCGCTGTTCTAGCGGTTCTCCCAATAAGAAGCTTGGATTCAGGGTCGCCGACCCCTACTGGATCGTGCCGTTGAAGTAGACGATGCCGGCGATGACGGCGATGATCACCAGCACGAGCGCGATGATCGGCAGCGACTGGATGACGGGGGAATTCCTGCGCATGATGTTGCGGCGCATCGCCTGCTCCTGCTTGCTCGAGCTCATGAGCTGGGGGATGCGCGACGATCCGGTGACGCCGGTGCGCTTGTTGAACGCAGCCTGCCTGCGCTGGCGTGCGAACGCGCTGGTATCGGAGCGGAGATGCGGCGCACGCTGGGACGCGCGCTTGGGCGAGGTCCGCGACCTCAGCCTGGCGCGTGCGCTGTTCGATGTGGCGTTGCGGTTTTCCATGCGCTCGATTCTACCACGGCTCCCCAGGCCCGTCCGCGCGCGGACCTATGCCACCGCGCCATCTCCGCAACCGCCGCGCAGGAGCTCGAGCCCGTGCGGAAGCGCGTCGATGACGGCCTCGAGGTTCTCTATCGCCGCCTTGGGGCTGCCGGGGACGTTGACGATGAGCGTGCGCTCGGAGATGCCGGCAACCTCGCGCGAGAGCACGGCATGCGGCGTGATGGCCCGCGAGGCCGCGCGCATCGCCTCGGGGATGCCCGGCGCCATGCGGTCGCAGACCGAGATCGTGGCCTCGGGGGTGACGTCGCGGGGCGAGAAGCCCGTGCCGCCCGTGGTCACCACGAGCGCGATGTCCTCCGCGACGAAATCGCGGAGGAGCGAGGCGATCTCCGCCCGCTCATCGGGCACGAGCGCGCACCGGACGACCTCGTAGCCCTTCTCGGCGAGGAACGCCGCCACGGCGGGGCCGCTCGCGTCCTCGTAGATGCCCTGCGAGGCGCGGTCGCTCACGGTGAGCACTGCTGCGGTATACGGCATGGGAACCTCCTACTTGCCGAACGGGCAATGCGGGTAGGTGCAGGGCTTGCACCCGAGGCAGAGCCCGCCCTCCCCCATCGCCACGACATCGCGCTTCTCGATCTGGATACCCGCGGCGATGCGCGGGAGCAGCAGGTCGAAGATGGTGGCCTTGGCATACATCACGCAGCCGGGAAGGCCCAGCACGGGCGTGCCGTCATCGTAGTAGCCCACGAGCAGCATCGCCCCGGGAAGCACAGGCGCCCCGTACGTCACGATGCGCGCCCCGCTGGCCTTGATGGCCCCCGGCGTGTTGTCGTCGGGGTCGACGCTCATGCCGCCCGTGCAGAGCACGAGGTCGACGCCCTGGCTGCGCGCTTGGGCGATCGCCGCGACGATATCATCGCGGCCATCGCCCGGCTTGGCACGGTAGGTGCATGAGATCCCGAAGCCCGCGAGCTTCGCCTCGACCGCCGGGGTGAACGCATCCTCGATCCTGCCGCTCGCCACCTCGGACCCCGTGGCGATGATGGCGGCGGTCTTGAGCTTGAAGGGTTCCACACGCATGAGGGGCTCGGACCCCGCAGCCGCCTCGGCCTCGCGCAGGCGCTCCTCCGAGACCACGAGGGGGATCACGCGCATCCCGGCGAGCTTGTCGCCCTCCCGCACCGCGCATCCGCCCTTGCGCGTGGCGATCATCACCTCGTCAGTGCCGTTCACGGCGATGAGGCGCTCGGAATCTACCAGGAAGACGCCGTCGCACGCGGCGGCGAGCTCGATCTTGCCCTCCGATGGCGCGCTCGCACGCATGTTGGAGCTGCCGCAGATGGCTGCGAGCCGCTCGGCGGCGTCGTTCTCGTGGACCATCCCCTCCTCGAGCTCGTACACGTAGAGCTGGGTTTTCCCCATATCGAGCAGCACGGGGATGTCCTCGGCAGCCACGATGTGCCCCTTCTTGAAGCGGGGCCCCTTCGAGACGCCCGGGATGATCTGGGTCATGTCGTGGCAGAGCACCTGCCCGACGGCCTCCTCGGTCTTGACGAGCCTCATGGAAGCGCTCCCTCCTCGACTATGCGGATCTCGTCGCCGGCGCGGACGGTTCCCCCGCGCAGCACGATGCAGAAGATGCCGCGTGTGGGCATGACGCACATGCCCACCTGGCGCTTTATTTCGCAATCGGTATGGCATTCCTTGCCGATCTGGGTCACGGCGAGCAGGGCATCGCCGATGGCGAGCACCGTTCCCACGGGAAGCGCGGGAAGGTCGATGCCCCGTGTGAGGATGTTCTCGGCGAAATCCCCCGCCGCAAGCTCGAGCCCGCGGTCGCGCATCGCGTCGACCGCCTCGTTCGCGAGCAGGCTCACCTGACGATGCCAGTTGCCCGCATGGACATCGCCCTCGATGCCGTGGCCCACGCGGAGCTCGACGCTCTCGCGCACCTGCTTGCGCTCGCCTTTGCGCTCGCTCGTGCAGACGGCCAGAACCTCGCCCATCAGATATCGTCCCTCAGAAACCAGCCCGATGCGCCGCCATCCTTCTCGAGCATGAAGACCTGGTCGATCTCTATATCGCGCTGGACAGCCTTGCACATGTCGTAGATGGTGAGCGCGGCGGTGCTCGCCGCAACGAGCGCCTCCATCTCGACGCCCGTCTCGCCCGTGCAGCGCACGCGCGAGAAGACCTCGATGGAATCCTCGCCGAGCTTGAACTCCACGTCGCAGGAGGTGAGGGCGATGGGATGGCAGAGGGGGATCAGCTCCCAGGTGCGCTTGGCCGCCATGATGCCCGCCACCTGCGCCACCGCAAGCACATCGCCCTTCTTCATGCCGTCCGTGCGGACGAGCTCGAGCACGTCGGGACGCATCGAGACGCGCGCGTGGGCGCGCGCCATGCGCTCGGTCTTGGGCTTGTCGGTCACGTCGACCATATGGGCACGCCCCTCGGCATCGATATGGGTGAGCTCGGCCATGGTCATCCTCCGATCCTCGACATGTCGCGTGCCGATTCGCTGGCGCCGCTGGCGAGATTGTGCCCGGCGGGCTTGGCGAGAATCGCCGCGCGGAGGGCATCGACGAGCTCGTCGCCGGAAAGCCCCCTCAATGATAGTTCCTCGCGGGAGTGCAGGCAGGGTTTGGCCTGCTCGTCGGCGGTCACGCGGATGCGGTTGCACTGCGAGCAGAACGGCGCCGAAATCGGCGCGATGACCTGCAATTGGGGACGGTTCCCTTTTGCAGGTTTTCCTGCAATCGGGGACAGGCTTGATAGAGGGAGCGGCTGCTGATACGGATTCAGCTCTCGGGCGGGGCCGATGGGCATGAGCTCGATGAAGCGCACCCCGATGCCCCGCTCGGCGGCGAACGCGCCGAACCCCTCGACCTCGTCGTCGTTGATGCCTGGCATGAGCACGCAGTTTACCTTGGTGCCCTCGAAGCCCGCCGCTGCGAGCGCGTCGAGCCCTTCGAGCGCCGCCGCAAGCGAACCCCCGCGGGTGATCTCGCGGTAGCGGTCTTGATCGAGCGAATCGATGCTCACGTTGACGCGCGCGAGGCCGGCGGCCTTGAGCGCCGCCGCCATCGGCGCGATGAGCGTGCCGTTGGTGGTGAGGCACACCTCCTCGATGCCGGGAACGGCGGCGATGCCGCGCGCGATCTCGGGAAGGTCCGTGCGCACGCAGGGCTCTCCGCCCGTGATGCGCACCTTGCGTATGCCGAGCTGCGCTGCAGCCTCGACGATCTCGATGCAGCGCTCGGCAGAAGGATTTCCGCACGACGGCTCCCGTGCAGACGCTATCCTGCAGTTTTCTCGGCAAGAAGGGACGTCGTGCGTAAAAGCTGCAGACGCAGCCTGCGGTCGGCAGTAGATGCAGCGCATGTTGCAGCCCTCGGTCACCGAGAGCCGCAGGTAGTCGACCTCGCGCCCGAACCTATCCCGCATGGCCGCCCCGAATCTCGATGATGGAGCTGCAGAGCCGCTCGACCTGAGCGCGGTCATGCGACACCAGGATGCACGGGCCGCTAAACGACGCGAGCGAATCGAGCAGCTCGTCCTCGAGCGCCCCCCTGAGATCCTCGTCTATGGCCGAGAACGGCTCGTCCAGCAGCAGGACCGCGGGATCGTTGGCCAGGCAGCGGGCCAGCGCCACGCGCTGCTGCTCGCCTCCCGAGAGCTGATGCGGCCTGCGCTTCTCGAGCCCCTCGAGGCGCATCGCGCGGATCTGCTGCGCCGTGCGCTCCAACCGCTCGGCACGGTCCTTCGCTCGGACCCCGCATGCGATGTTCTGCTCCACCGTCATGGTCGGGAAGAGCGCGTAGCTCTGGAAGAGATAACCCACACGGCGCGTGCGGGTGGGAAGGTCGATGCCGTGCGTCGAGTCGAAGAGCGGCTGCCCGTCGAGCACGATCGACCCCTCGTCGGGCCTTACGAGCCCGGCGATGCTCTTGAGGGTCATGGTCTTTCCCGCACCCGAGGGTCCGAACAGCGCGGTCATGGCTCCGCCGCCCTCGGCCGAGAAGCGAACGTCGAGCTCGAACTCCCCGACATGGCGCCTGATATCGACATCGAGGCTCATCGGCGCGCCCTCCCCTCGCGATCGCGCTCCTCAAGGTAGTTCAGCGTGAAGAGCGCAACGGCGGAGATAGCGATGTTGACGAGGACCCACCGCATGGCCAGCCCATCCTGGCCGATCTGCCAGAGCTGGTAGACGGTGGTCGAGACGGTCGCGGTGACGTGCGGCGTGTATCCTGCGACCATGGAGGTCGCCCCGTACTCCCCGAGCGCGCGGGCGAACGCCAGCACGGCGCCGGCGATGATGGACTGCCGGCATGCGGGGAGCTTGACGCGCCAGAAGATCCAGGTCTCGGACTTCCCCAATGTTCGGGCCGCATCGGCAAGATCCTCGTCGAAGCCCTCGAAGGCTCCGCGCGCCGTGCGGTACATGAGCGGGAACGCCACCACGATGCTCGCGAACACAGCCGCGTACCACACCATGGTGAGCCGCACGCCGAACGTCTCGAGCACCCATGAGCCCAGCGGACGGCGCGGACCGAGCAGCATGAGCAGGAGGAATCCGACGACCGTCGGCGGCAGCACGAGCGGCAGGGTGAGCACGACATCGGCGAGCGCCTTGAGCCAGCGCGGCAGGCGCGCCACGCCGTTCGCGAGCCAGATGCCGAGCAGGAACACGGCGACGGTCGCAAGCGCCGCGATGCGAAGCGAGTTTATGAGCGGAAACCAGTCCACAGCTCCCCTTCGCTAGAACAGCGGCGTGAAGCCCACGCGCTCGAACGCCGCGCGCCCGGCATCGCCGCAGAGGAACTGCAGGTAGGCTGCCGCGAGATCGGGCTGCGTCGAATCCGCGAGCACCGCGGCGGGATAGACCACCTTGCCGCACATCTCCTCGGTGGCTGTGGCGACAGGCTCGAGCCCCGCGGAGAAGGCATCCGAGGCGTAGATCACGCCGGCATCGGCGTTGCCCTCGACGATATGCGTGGTGACCTCCTTGACGTCGCCGCCATAGGTGATGACGCCGTGGGCGGCCAGATCCTCTTCGGAGAGGCCGAAATGATCGAAGATCTTGAGCGTGTACGCTCCTACGGGCACTTCCTCGTTGCCCATGGCGAAGAGGATGTCGCCCGCCTCGAGATGCGTTGCCAGGTCCTCGAAGCTCTGGATGCCCTTGGGGTTGCCCTCGGGCACCACGAGCACGACCTTGTTCTCGAGGATGTCGAACCTGCTCGCCTCATCGATGAGGCCGAGCTCGGCAAGATCGTCCATCTGCTTCTGCGCAGCCGAGATGAACACGTCTGCGGCGGCGCCTTCCTTGATCTGGTCGCGGAGCTTGCCCGATGAGCCGAGCGTGAGAATTACCTCGGCATCGGCGAACGAGGGAGAGGCCTCCTCGAGCGACTCGGTGAGCGAGGCGGCCGCGAAGACCGAGAGTTGCGGCTTGGCGGATCCATCGACGGGTTGGCCGCTGCAGGACGCGAGGCCGAGCAGGGCTCCGGCGGCAAGCAGGCTCCGGCGGGTTATGGCGTTCATCGGGCTTCCTTTCTCGAAAGTGCGCGGATCTTGATCATCTGCGCGGCGATCGACACGGCGATCTCGGCAGGGGTCTCGGCGAGGATTTCCTCGCCGATGGGAAGATGGATCGTTTCGACGAGCTCGCGGTCATGGCCGCGCGAGGCGAGCTCCTCGCGCACGATCCCCGCCTTGCGGCGGCTGCCGATGCATCCGATATAGGCGCATCCGCAGCCGAGGATCTGGTCGAGCACGTCGATATCGGCGATATGCCCATGGGTGAGCACCACGGCGAAATCCTCGGCATCCGGCAGCGCATCGAGGGAGACGAGGTCGGCGTACGGTCCGCAGACGATGCGCGCTGCATCGGGAAGCCTCTCGTCCGTCGCCATCTCGGGGCGGTCATCCACCACGATGGGCTCGAATCCGAGCGGCGGCAGCAGGCGGACGAGCGCCGCTCCCACGTGGCCCGCCCCGTATACGAAAGCGCGCGTCGAGATGGCCTCATCGGACTCGATGAGCGACTCGAGCTCGCCGTCGGAGGCGGGATGGATATCGACGAGGGCATCTCCCCCGCACGCCATGCCCGTCATATCGCGCGTATACCAGATGGTGCCGCCGGCCGATCCGGACAGCACCTCGCGCGCACGCTCGATGGCCATGTGCTCGATCGAGCCGCCGCCGATGGTGCCGACGATCGATCCGTCCTCGTAGAGGGCGAGCCATGCGCCGGCGCCGCGCGGCATCGATCCGCGCGTCTCGATTATCCGCACGATAACCGCACGCCGCGCCATGTCAGGCTCCCCTCACGCGGATGCGCTTGCCGCCTTCGTGGGCGAGCACGCGCCCCACGGCGACGGCGCAGGGCACGCGCCCGTCGGCGCGCAGATCGGCGGTCAGCGCCTCCGCATCGTCCGGTGCGACCGAGATGAGCAGGCCGCCCGAGGTCTCGGGGCAGAAGAGCACGTCCACCATGTCGAGCGGCACGCCCTCGGCGTCGACCTCGGCTTCGGCGAAATGGCGGTTGCGGTACATGCCGGCGGGGAGGATGCCCAGGCGGGCCGTCTCGCGGGCGCCGTCGAGGAGCTCGAACGCAGCGGCATCGAGCTCGATCGCCGCGTCCGCGCCTTGCGCCATCTCGAGCGTATGCCCGAGCATGCCGAAGCCGGTCACGTCGGTCGCCGCATGCACGTCATGGCGCACCATGACGTCGCGGGCATAGCGGTTGAGCGTCATCATCGAGGCCTCGGCCGCCGCGACCTGCTCCGCACTCGCCAGGCCGCCCTTCGCGGCCGTGACCACGCAGCCGCTGCCGAGGCGCTTGGTGTAGACGAGCACGTCGCCCGGCCTGGCGCCCGCATTGGTGAGCAGGCGCCTGGGATCCACGAGACCCGTGACGGAGAGGCCGTACTTGGGCTCCTCGTCGTAGATGGAGTGCCCGCCCGCGATCGAGGCGCCCGCCTCGGCGACCTTCTCGTAGCCGCCGCGCAGGATCTCGTGCACGACCTCGGAGGGCATGCCCTCGGGCACGGCCATGATGTTGAGCGCCACACGCGGCTCCCCGCCCATGGCATAGATGTCGGAGAGGGCGTTGGTTGCCGCGATGGCGCCGAATGTATAGGGATCGTCCGCGATAGGCGGAAAGAAATCGCAGGTCATGACCATGGCGAGGTCATCGGAGAGCTTGTAGACGGCGGCATCGTCGCTCTTATCGAACCCCACGATGAGCGCGGGGTCGCGCTGCACGGGGATATCCGAGAGCAGTTGCGCCAGGACGCCGGCGCCCACCTTGGCACCGCATCCCGCGCACTCCGAGAGCTTGGTCAGCTTGATATCGTCCATCATCCCTCCCGATTGCCTGCCAAGGCGAGGATCGCCTCGAGCACGCCGCCGCCCACGGCGAGCGCCTTGTCGGATGCCATCTCGATGTATGCAGGCTCGCAGCGCGGGTCGACGTCCCCCGCCTTCATGCCCGCCGTCGCATGGACGCCGTCGGCCAGAAGCCCGCGCACGACGCCGTCTATCGTCGCGCGCATGGGGAGGCCCGCGACCGTTGCGCAGACGTCGCCGGCGGCGACGGTATCGCCTATTGCGACGCACCCCTCGAAGATGCCGTCGGCAGGCGCGCGCATGACGCGCTCGCCCGCGAAGCCGCCGATGAGGCCCGGGATGCCCGTGTTGGGGATCGGCGAGCCGGAATAATAGACGCGGCCCAGATAATGGCCGCGCATGGTCTCGACAGCGGCGTGGCAATCGACTCCCGCCGTGAAGCCGGGTCCCACGCCGATCACCGTGGGCGCCATGTCGATGACCGTGCCCAGGTTGCGCTTGGCGAGGATCGCATCCACGACGACGTCCGGTGCGAGCTCGGCGATGCACGCGGCCCGCTCGTCGACGAGGACGGGGACCTCGCAGCGGCCGATGGCGCAGAGCGCCTCGGCGGCATCGTCCGCATGCACCGCGCGGACTCCCTCGACCTGGCAGGATCCGAGGCGGACCGCCTCGGAGAAGGCCACGGTGCGCCTGATGGTGGTGGGCTCGGCGGTCTCGAGCATCGCGACGTCGAGGCCCGACCGATGCAGGCGCAGGGCGATGCCCGTCGCGATATCCCCCGCACCTCTGATGACGACCAGCATCACAGCTCCATTTCCACGACCGCGTCATGGGCGAGCGTCGCCAGCGCGGCGAGAAGCGCCTCGCGCGCGGCGACCGGGCTTTTCCATGCGAGCCCGCACTCCGACGAGATGGCCACCGGCGTGGGGATGATCCTTCCCGCGACGCCCTGCTCGAGCAAAGACCTCTCCGCCGCCATCGCATCATGCGTGGACGCAAAGGTCACCACCAGGCATGTCTCGCGCACGGCGGCCATCAGGCGCCTGCCAGCTCGGAGAGCGCCGCAAGGGCGGCATCGATATCGTCGGTTCCGGTGAACCGGTTGAACGAGAAGCGCACGCACCCGCGCTCGAGCGTGCCCAGAGCCGCATGCATGCGCGGAGCGCAGTGGAGGCCCGCGCGCGTGGCGATGCCGTATCGCGCGGCGAGCTCGTCGGCGAGCGCGCTGGACTCCCAGCCGCGCAGGTTGAGCGAGACGATGCCGCAATGCGCGCCGTCGAACGTGCCGTAGGGCTCGGCGCCTTCGATGCGGGATACGCCCGCGAGGAATCGGTCGAGCAGGGCGCTTTCGTATGCATGTATCTCGGCGACGCCGACGTCATCGAGCCAGTCGAGCGCCGCCGCGAGGCCGGCTATGCCGTGCATGTTGAGGGTTCCCGCCTCGAGATGCTCCGGCCACACGGACGGCTGCCGGCGCTCGGCGGAACGCACCCCCGAGCCGCCCTCGATGAGCGGTGCGGGCTCGATGTGCGGCGATACGAGGATCGCACCGGTCCCCGTCGGCCCCATGAGGGCCTTGTGCCCGGTGACGCAGAGCACGTCGACGCCGAGGCCCTCCATCGAGAGGGGCATGCTGCCCGCGGTCTGCGCGGCGTCGAGCACCACGGGCACGCCATGGGCGTGCCCGAGCGAGACGACGTGCGCGACGTCGGCGACCATGCCGGTCACGTTAGAGGCATGCGTGCAGACGATGAAGTCGGCGGGTTCCCCGAGCAGCGTCTCGAGCACGTCCAGGTCGAGCGCGCCGTCGGGCCCCGCGGGGACGAAGTCGACACGCGCGCCCTGCTCGTCGGCGAGCCGCGCCAGCGGCCTCAGCGTCGCATTGTGGTCCCAGTCGGTCGCGATGACGCGCCCGTGCACGCGCGGCATGCCCATGATGGCGGTGTTGAGCGACTGCGTGGCGCCGCTCGTGAAGCACACGCGCTCGGGATGGGAGAATCCCAGGAAATCCGCGAGCTTCTCCCGCGCGGAGAAGACCATGCGCGCGGCATCGAGGTCCCCGCCGCCGGAGCCGCGGCCGTAGCTGCCGCAGGAGCCCATCGCGGCAAGGACCGCCCGCCCCACGGAATCGGGGCGGCGGAAGGATGTCGCTGCGCAGTTGAGGTAGATCATCGCAGGCTAGATCGAGGTGACGACCGGCTCCGATGCGATGATCTCGGCGATGGCGTAGAGATTGGTGACGCCGCCCACGCCGAGACGGTCGCGGATGCCGTAGAAGTCGAGGCACGTGCCGCAGGTGAGGATCTGCGTGCCGCGTCCCTCGAGCTCGCGGATATCGTCGAGCGATTCGCTCCCCTCGCAGGTGAGGCGGGCGCCGGAGTTGAAGAAGAGCATGGTCTTGGGAACGGTCTCCTGATGCGCGAGGGCGTAGATGAGGCCCTTCACGAGGATCTTGCCCAGCTCCTCGGAGCCGCGGCCCATCACGTCGGATCCCACGGCCACCACCGCATCGCCCGTCGCGGGCACGACCTGGACCTCGATGGCCTCGGGCTCCGGAGCGGCCGGCGCCGCGGGTGCGGAGGCCGTGCGCGGGACGAGCGTCATCGACGTGTAGCCGCCCTTCTCGACCACGAGCAGCTCGCAGTTCTTCTCCTCGGCGAGGCGGGTGAGGTTGCCCACGGCGACCTCGTCGTTGACGAGGACCTCGAGGAACTCCTCGGCGCCGAGCTTGGGCAGCGCCTCGAGCGTGAGCACGACGGGCTTGGGACAGGTCATTCCACGGGCATCGATCTGCATGATCGCTCCTCTCGACGAGCGTTATTCTCAGAAAAGTATAACGCTCCCCCACCCTGCATGCCCGCTCGCACGCGGACGGCGGAAAGGGTATCGTAGACAGCGGATACCTTGGAAGGAAGGCAGCCCATGCGAACCCTCTACCTCATGCGCCACGGATACACCCTCTTCAACTTCCTCGATAAGAAGCAGGGATGGTGCGACTCGCCGCTCACGTCGGTCGGAGTAGCCCAGGCGCGCGAGGCGGGAGAGCACCTGCGCGAGCTGGGCATCTCCATCGACCATGCCTACTCCTCGCCGTCCGAGCGCGCATGGCGCTCGCTCGAGCTCGCCCTGGGCGAGGACTTCCCCTTCACCATGGACAAGCGCCTGCGCGAGTGGAACTTCGGCGTGCTCGAGGGGCAGGACAACTACGTCGCCCTCAGGCCGTCGTCGGGCGATTACTACCTCAATTTTGGAGGAGAGTCGCAGACCCAGGTGGAGGCCCGGTTCTTCACCGCCGTCGACGAGATCATGCGCCGTCCCGACCATGGGAACGTGCTGATCGTGAGCCATGGCGCGACCACGAGGATCTTCATCGAGAAGTGGGCGGAGCATGCGCGCGTGACCGGCGAGACGCGCATCAAGAACTGCGGAATCGTGACGTTCGAGTTCGACGAGAACACGGGCATCTACTCATGCGTCGACGCGTGGTCGCCCACGCTCCAGACGCAGTCAGTCATCATGACCGAGTTTCCTGAGATGCCCGTATAGCCTCAGCCGGGCGCTACGAGAAGGTTCCCGCTCCCAAGAAGTTGAGCACCAGATACGCGATGATCGCGACGGCGACGAGCGTGATGGCGCAGCCGACCGCCTTCTTGATGATGGCGGCGCCGATCGCGACCACGAGGATGGTGCCGAGAATCGCGATGATGGGTTCGAAATCCATGGGGGCAGCTCCTTCGGATGCGTGCAGCGCCTCAATTGTAGCGCTCATGGGAACGCGCTCCCCGCGAAGCGCACCGAGATGACACAGCCCCTCCGCATGACGGGGAGGCCATGCGGAGGGGCCCGGTGGACACGTCCTTGATACGCCGAAGGCAGGACGACGGTCTCATAGAGGGAACATGGCGGAGATGCCGTCGCGCGATGCCGCCCCCTGCCGAACGGTCTTCCACGGGAGGTGGACAAGCGCGCCGGGAACGGCGATGATGCTGCCATGGAACTCGTGCATGAGCTGGACATACGCCCCGGTATCACCTCCGTCGTCGGCAGCGGCGGCAAGACCACGCTGCTTGCCGTCCTCGCCCGCGGGCTCGGGGGGACCATCGCGCTCACGACCACCACGCATATCAGGCCGTTTCCCGGGGTAGAGACGTTCGCGCGGGCACCGTTCGCCCCGCGCGTGGGCTGCGTGGGCGCCCCCGCCGATGGCGGCAAGCTCGCCGCGCCCGCGCAGAGCCCGGAGGAGATCGCCTCGTATTGCCGATACGTTCTGGTGGAGGCCGACGGCTCGCGCGGCCTCCCCCTCAAGGCGCATGCCGCCTGGGAGCCCGTCATCCCGGCAGGCTCCACGCAGACGATCCTCGTGGTCGGCGCGTCCGGCTTCGGGCACCCCGTCCGCGAGGTGGCCCATAGGCCCGAGATCTTCTGCGCCGCGGCGGGCTGCGATCCCGACGATATCGCGACCCCCGAGCTCGTCTCCCGCGTCCTGCGCGCGGAGGCGCTCGCGAACCGCCTCGTCGTCAACCAGGCGGATACGCCCGAGCTGATCGGTCAGGCTTGCGAGCTGGGCGAGCTCATGGGAATCCCCTACTGGGCGGGTTCTCTGAACAGGATCTGACCAAGGGCCGTTCGTACCGTTTTGGAATCTTTACCGCGCCATCGCTCTCCGCGCGGACCAAGAGGGCTAGAGTAGTCATGTTGATCGCCTGCCGAAAGGACCCCGCATGACCGATATCGAGCTCTCGCAGGAACTGTGTGCATTCATCGAGCAGAGCCCCAGCATGTTCCATGTCGCTGCGTCCATCTCCCGCCGCCTCGAGAGCGCGGGGTTCCGCCGCCTCTCCGAGCAGGATGCCTGGGCGGTTGCTCCGGGAGATGCCTGCTACGTAGTCCGCAACAACTCGAGCGTCATCGCGTTCAAGGTGGGTTCCGAGCTACCCGCGGACGGCTACCATCTCCAGATGGCCGCAGCCCACAACGACTCCCCCACCTTCAAGGTCAAGCACGTGCCCGAGCTCGACGGTCCCCAGGACACCCTGCGCCTTGACGTGGAGGCCTACGGCGGCATGATCGATTCCACGTGGCTCGACCGTCCCCTGGGCATCGCGGGACGCGTGCTGGTGCGCACAGCCGAGAACCGCATCGAGAGCCGCCTCGTCGCGAGCGAGGGCGATGTCGCCCTCATCCCCAACGTTGCCATCCACCAGAACCGCGAGGCCAACAAGGGCGTCGCCTACAACCGCCAGATCGACCTCTGCCCGCTCTTCTCGGCGGGAGCGCTCAAGCGCGGCGCCTTCGACGCCATGCTCGCCAAGCTCGCGGGAGTCCGCCCCGAGGACCTCGTCGCCAAGGACGTCTTCCTCGTGAACCGCACGGCGCCCCGCGTCTGGGGCTGGGCGGACGAGTTCGTCTCGGCGCCCAAGCTCGACGACCTCCAGTGCAACTTCGCCGCCCTCGAGGCCTTCGTCTCCGCGGAGAACCCCGCCTGCATCACCGTTCTCGCCTGCTTCGACAACGAGGAGGTGGGCTCGGGCACCAAGCAGGGAGCGCTCTCGACGTTCCTGCACGACGTCCTCTCCCGTGTCAACGCCGCGCTCGGCCGCACCGACGGGGACCTCGTCCGCGCACTCGCCGGATCGTTCCTCGTGAGCTGCGACAACAGCCACGCCGTCCACCCCAACCACCCCGAGCTCTTCGACGCCGCCAACTGCGGACGGCTCAACGGGGGCGTGGTCGTCAAGGAGGCGGCCTCCGAGAAGTACACCACCGACGCCTTCAGCCGCGCCGTGTTCACGGCCATCTGCGAGCGTGCAGGCGTTCCCGTGCAGACCTTCGCCAACCGCAGCGACAACGCGGGCGGATCGACGCTCGGAAACCTGTCCAACCAGCAGGTGAGCGTGCATTCCGTGGATGTGGGCCTCGCCCAGCTCGCGATGCACTCGAGCTACGAGACGGCCGGCGTCGCCGACACCGGGCACCTCATGCGCGCCCTGAAGGCGTTTTACGAGGCGGATATCCATATCGATGGGGCGGATGCATTTACGTACTAGCAACATCGCGGCGCTATAATGTGTCACCTCGATAAACGAATCGTTTCGCAGCATATTTCGTAAAGCATGTATCAATTACGATATGTGCGTCGTTTTCGAGTGTTCGAATTGCTAGACCAAGAAAGGCGCGCCATGAAGAAGCCCCAGGACATCCTGACGATGCCCCACGAGCAGCTGGAGGCCATCCAGCTCGAGGGTGTCAAGAAGACCGTGATCAACTGTTATGAGAACGTGCAGTTCTACCACGATCTCTTCGATGAGGCGGGATTCGACCCCTATGCCGTCGAGACCCTCGACGACCTCGCCAAGGCCCCCTTCACCACCAAGCAGGATATGCGCGACAACTACCCCTACGGGTTCTTCGCCGTGCCCAAGAAGGACATCCGCGAGATCCACATGAGCTCCGGCACCACCGGCATCGCGACCGTCGGCGCCTACACCGAGCATGACCTCGAGATCTGGGGCGACTGCTTCGCGCGCGGCGTGTGGTATGCGGACGGCGGCGAGGACGATATCGCCCACATCTGCTACGGCTACGGCCTCTTCACCGGCGGACTCGGCGCGCACTACGGCTGCGAGCAGGCCGGCTGCATGACCATCCCCATGAGCGCCGGCAACACCGAGCGCCAGATCCGCGTGCTGCGCGAGATGGGCTCCACCATCCTCTGCTGCACGCCCTCTTATGCCATGCACATCGCCGACACCGCGCTCGCGATGGGCATCGACCCCAAGACCGAGTTCCATCTGCGCGCCGGCATCCATGGCGCCGAGGCCTTCTCCGACAACTTCCGCGCCGAGCTCGAGCAGAAGCTCGACTACAAGGTGCTCGACGTCTACGGCCTCACCGAGACCATGGGCCCGGGCGTCGCGATCGAGTGCATGGAGCAGCAGGGCCTGCACCTCGCCGAGGACCACTTCGTAGCCGAGATCGTCGATCCCGAGACCGGCGAGATCCTGCCCGACGGCGAGTGGGGCGAGCTCGTCCTCACCACGGTCGACCGCGAGGCCACGCCCGTCGTGCGCTACCGCACCCGCGACATCACCCGCATCATCCCCGGCCAGTGCCCCTGCGGCCGCACGCACAGGCGCATCGACCGCCTGCACGGCCGCACCGACGACATGCTCATCATCCGCGGCGTCAACGTCTTCCCGTCCCAGATCGAGGACGTCATGAAGACCTTCCCGCAGGTGGCCAGCTGGTACCAGATCGAGCTCACCCGCAAGAACCACCTCGACGTGGTCACGCTCAAGGTGGAGGTCAACCCCGACTTCGACTTCGACCAGAT
>CAMOLV010000008.1 GCA_946619045.1 uncultured Coriobacteriales bacterium
AATGCGACGAGTCGAGCACGCTCACGCTCGTCTCGCTCATCAACTACCTGCAGGATTGCTCCGCCTTCCACACCGAGAGCCTCGATGTGGGCATCGAGTTCCAGCGCCGGCGCGGATACGCTTGGGCCATCACCTCGTGGCGCATCGAGATCGAGCGCCTCCCGCATCTCTGCGACCCCATCAAGGTCTCGACGTTCTGCTACAGCATCAAGGGCACGCATGCCATGCGCAACTACGCCATCTTCGACGGGTCTGGAGAGCGGCTGGTCGCGGCAGATGCCAAATACGTGGTCTTCGACCGCGCGACGGGCAAGATCATGCGCATCCCCGAGAGCGAGTCGGTATATCTCGAGGACACGCCCCGGCTCGAGATGGGCGCCCTCGAGAAGAAGATCCTGCTTCCCGGCGACTACGATGCCTGCGAGCCCATCGTCATCTCGAAGCACCATCTCGACTACAACGACCATGTCAACAACGCGCAATACGTGCAGATGGCAGTGGAGGCGGCCTCCGCGATACGCGATCTCGGAACGCCGCGCGCGCTCGACGTGCAATACCGGAAGATGGCGTTCCTCGGCGACACGGTCGTGCCGCACGTGCGCTTCGAGGAACCCTATGCCTGCATCGACCTGACCGACGGCGATGGCGCGAGCTACGCGATCGTCCGCATCGAATATGCGGGGCGGAGCTAGCATGCACGCCGTACGCGTGGTATGCGCCGTCATCTACAGCGGCGGGAAGATCCTCGCGACGCGGCGCGCCGACGTCGAGGGACCCGATTGCTGGGAGTTCGCCGGGGGCAAGATCGAGGCGGGCGAGACATCCGAGCAGGCATGCCGCCGCGAGCTTCTCGAGGAGCAGGGCCTCAGCCTCGGGGTGCTGTGGTACCTGGATACGATCGAGCACGACTACCCCGATTTCCATCTCTCGATGGATGTGCTCGTGGCCCCGCTCGACGGAGCGCGCGAGAGCATCGCGGACGATAACGACCATCGTTGGCTCGGGCGCGGCGAGCTGCTCGACATAGGCTGGCTCGCGGCCGACCGCAGGATCGCCCTCATGCTGGGCACGCTTTGGGACCGCATCTTCCAGGAGGAGCATCTCTGATCATGGACGAGTGCGAGAACATGGAACGGGAAACCCCGATCGAGTCGCCGAGCGCGACGACATCGTCCCGGAACTCCTCCGGGCCGCTCGTCTACTTCGCAGCGGTCATCGTGCTGGGCCTCGCGCTCCTGGGGAGCAGGGCGATGTCGGCGGGTATGAGGACGCTGATCGCCGGGCTTCCCGAGCGCATCGCGGAGATGCGAGAGCTCGACGACGGGCTGCTCTCCTCCATAGGCAAATCCTCGACCAAGCCCTCCCCCGCCGAACGCGCCCGCGTGCATGGCGATGATGTCGCGATCTCGCTGGAAGAGGCGCTGACGCTCGACCTCGCCATCAGGTCGACGAGCCTCGACGACCTTGTCGACGCCTACAGCTACGCAAATGCAGATTCCGCGGTCAGCTCCTACGTCCGCGCGCTCGTGGCGATCGACGCCGAATGCTCGGCATCCATCGACCGTTCGGTCAGAAGCGCCCTGCGCGATGGCTCGCATGCCCGCGAGAGCCTGCTCGATGCGCGCGACGAGCTCGACGCATGCATCGCCGCTCTCGAGGAGCTCGAGGGGCTCGACCATCCCGTATCCGACGAGTGCGCAGCAGCGCTCGAATCCGCCCGCGGGAACATGCTGTCCCGTTATGGTTCGATGAATAACGAAATCGACCTGTTGCTACAGGACGGCGATATAGACTTAAATACGTTGGCAGAGACCGATATCGAGATCCGCGAGAGCACCGATGGCGCGGCAGCGGACCTCGAGACCGCATTGCAGCTCTCCAAGACGCATTAGGAAGGTGACCATGAGCAAAGCAGACGCCATCTTCATCGATATGTGCACCGACATCATCGAGAACGGCACCACGACCGAGGGCCAGAAGGTCCGTCCCGTGTGGGAGGACGGCACGAGCGCATACACGATCAAGAAGTTCGGAGTATGCAACCGCTACGACCTGCGCGAGGAGTTCCCCGCGCTGACGCTGCGCAAAACGGGCCTCAGGAGCTGCATGGACGAGATCCTCTGGATCTACCAGCGCAAATCCAACAACATCCACGACCTCAAGCCCCATATCTGGGACGAGTGGGCGGATGAGACGGGCTCGATCGGCAAGGCGTACGGATATCAGGTGGGCCAGGTCTCACATTATGCGGACGGCGACTACGACCAGATGGACCGCGTGCTCAAGGACCTGCGCGAGAACCCGTATTCCCGCCGCATCATGACCAACCTCTACACCTTCGCAGACCTCTCCGAGATGCACCTCTATCCCTGCGCATACAACGTCATCTACAACGTGACGCAGGACCCGGGGGCCGACAAGCCCACCCTCAACATGGTGCTCATGCAGCGCAGCCAGGACGTGCTCGCCGCCAACAACTGGAACGTGTGCCAGTATGCCATCCTGCTCATGATGGTCGCCCAGGTGAGCGGGATGATCGCGGGCGAGCTCGTGCACATGATCGCGGATGCGCACATCTACGACCGCCACGTCGATATCGTGCGCGAGCTCATCGCCCGACCCACGTATCCCGCCCCCAAGGTCTCGCTCAACCCCGAGGTGACCGACTTCTACGCGTTCACCACCGATGACCTGATCGTCGAGGACTACCAGGCGGGTCCGCAGGTCAAGAACATTCCGATCGCGGTGTAGCCATGGATGCCATCGTCTCTGTTACGGCGGATTGGGGTATCGGGCGCGACGGGTCGCTGCTCGTGCGCAACCGCGCGGATATGAAGCGTTTCAAGGAGCTCACGATGGGCGGAAACGTCATCATGGGCAGGAAGACCTTCGAGAGCCTTCCAGGAGGCCCTCTGACGGGTCGGAAGAACATCGTGCTCACCAGGAGCCGTGATTTCGCTGCAGAGGGCGTAGAGGTCGCACGATCGATCGACGAGGCGCTCGAGATGGCCGACGCGCATGGCGGGAGGACCTGGCTCATCGGAGGGGCATCGCTCTACGGGCAGTTCATCGACATCTGCGATGAGGCGTATGTGACCTACCACGATTGCGTGCTCGAGGCCGACGCGTACTTCCCCAACCTCGACGAGGACGAGCGTTGGACATGCGCGGAGGTCTCGGAGACGGACTTCACCGCCAGCGGCATCCCCTTCCACTTCGCACTCTACCGGCATCTCTGACGGCACGAAACTTGAAACATGACAGCAAACCTGTCCCCCTGGCACGAAACATGACAGCAAACCTGTCCCCCTGGCACGAAACTTGCCAGGGGGACAGGTTTGCTGTCATGTTTTGCGTTGAAGGGCTAGAAATTGAGGTTGGCCCCACCGAAGAGCGCCCTGTAGAGGGAATCGTTATCGGGATCGACCTCCCATACGCCGTCCTCGGTCTTATGGACATCGATCGTGACCTCGTTCGTCGATGTCGAGAGCGTGCCCGAATCGACGATCTCGTAGAAGAAATCGAAGAGCTTCTCGACGAGCGCGGACTCGCCCTTCTCATCGAAGAGCTGATGCGCCTCGTCGGTCTCGGAGAAAGCCGCGAACTTGTCGCCCGCCTGATCGAGGGCTGCGCCAAGATTCACGTTGGTGATCGAGACGGTGACGGTGCCGGTATCGCCGGAGAGGTTCACCTCGCCGATCTCCCACTCGAGGTTCTTGAAGCAATACCCGAGGAACGTGTTGGCATCGACGCCGTAGGCGTTGAGCGTGTCGATCGTGTTCTGGTCGGCGAAGCTCGCGGTATCGGAGTTCTCGGCGAACTTGAATATCTTCATCGTCTCGTCGACCGCATCGCGCACGTCGCCCTCCTCGCCGCCGGCGATCGAGCAGGATGCGAGGATGATGGAGACAGCGAAGACGCCGAGCAGCGATACGATGGCCTTGAGCTTCTGCTTCATAGGAACAAGTCCTCCTTGGTCGAGGGGACGCGATTGCTTCGAAACCTCAATCATTCTACGTCAAGAACGAGGCCCCGCGCCATGACGGTGCGGGGCCGAAAGCGCCGAGCGTGAAAAGGCCTTAGAACCTGACGATGCAGCGGAAGGTCGCGGGGTCGATGGCGGCCTCGAAGGCGGCCTGCGCGTCATGGCAATCCCAGGATCCGGACACGAGCAGCGTCGGGTCGATGATGCCCTTGGAGAGGGCGTCGCAGGAGCGGCGGAAGCTGCGGACGGACGGCGAGACGGCGCCGGTGATGACGGCCTCGGAGTTGTGCAGCCAGTTGGGAGACACCTCGATAGGCTTGTCGGGGTGCTGCGAGGAGTACATGATCACGCGGCCCATCTTGGCAACCATGCCGATGGCCTGCTGGGCGACGGCGGAGACGGCGGTGGTGTTGAACACGGCAGCCGCGCCGTTGCCGCCGGTGAGCTCCTTGACGGTCTCGACGGCGTCGCAGGCGGTCGGGTCGATGCAGACGTCGGCACCGAGCTGCTTGGCGATCTCGCGACGGGCCGCATCCGGCTCGCTCATGATGACGCGGGCGCCCTGGAGCTTGGCGGACATGACATGGAGCTGGCCCATGATGCCGCCGCCGATGACGACGACGTCGTCGCCGATCTCGATCTGGCCCTTCTCGATGGAGTTGAGGACGCAGGCGAGCGGCTCGGCGAAGCAGGCCTTCTCGACGGGGAGATCGTTGTTGAGGAAGTAGACCTGGGAGAGGTCGGCGTTGATGTACTCGGCAAGGCCGCCCATGCCCATGATGTCCATCTGGCTCATATCGACATCGCTGGAGTGGTCGCACACGTTCTGCTCATCGTGGCGGCAGCCGTAGCAGTGGCCGCAGCTGTTGAGCAAGCGCGCGGCGACGCGCTGGCCCAGAGGATACTCCTCGGCCTTGACGCCCTCGCCCAGCTCGACGATGGTGCCGGTGAACTCGTGGCCGCCCACGAACGGCAGGGGCACCTTGGCGACGCGCGTGAACATGCGCTGCTCGAACGTGCAGAGCGCGCATCCGTCGATCTTGATCAGAACCTGGTTCTTGAGCGGCTTGGGCCTGGTAACCTCGCGGACCTCGGCCTTGCGCTCATCGACGATGGCGACGACGTTCATCTTCTCTGACATATCGTACTCCCCTCTGTCTTGCTTGTTCGCTATTGTGGAAACGCGCACCTCCCGGCGGGCTGGCCGCGCTGCTCCCCTACTCGTAATCCGCCACACCCTCGATGAAGGTGAGCAGGATATCATGCTCGCGCTCACGACCGCGCGCAAGCTCCGCCGCCGCGACGACGGGCACCCAATAATCGATGATCTGCTTGGGCGTATCGGTCTTGATGGAGTATGCATCGAGATAGGCGTCGGCCAGCTCGTGGCGCGAGCCCTTCAGGATGCAGTACGTGGTTGCGGCATCGGCCGCAGCGAGCCCCTGCGTGACGTGGGTCCAGTCGCACACGTAGAGGTTGCCGTCCTCGGCGACGATGACGTTCGAGGGGCTGAAATCGCCATGGCAGATATCGTGGTGCCCGCGCATGCGGTCGGTGCGCATCTGCAGGTCGTAGCGCGTGCTGGGGTCGATCTCCTTCACGCGGCCGATCATGCCGGCAAGCTTGTTGCGCTGCTTGTTGAGAAGCGCCGGCGCAGGCTCGTGCATGATCTTGACCTGAAGGTCGATGAAGGTGTCGAGGAGCTTTGCGGTCTCGTCCCCGTCCGCCTTGTCGAAGAGCTCTCCCAGGGTGGTGCCGGGGATGTACTCCGTGGAGAGCGCCCACGATCCGTCGTCCATCTGCGAGACCTCGAGGATCTTGGGCACGAGGATGCCGGTGCCTTGGATGCGCGAGAGGTTCAGGGCCTCGTTGAAGACATCCATCGCGGGCTTGGCGCTGTTGAAGACCTTGACGATGCGGTCGCCATCGCGATAGACGACCTTGTTGTGACGCTTCTTGATGGCAACGGCGTTCTCCGAAAGCTTCATATGATCGTTCCTCCTTTGCTGCTAGGCCTCGTAGGAGCTCGGCTCGCGGCCATAGTAGGCGTCGAGGTAGAGCTCGCGGATCTCGGAGATGAGCGGGTAGCGCGGGTTGGCGCCCGTGCACTGGTCGTTGAAGGCCTGCTCGCTCATCGCATCGAGGTTGTCGAGGAAGTAAGTCTCGTCGACACCGTACTCGGCGATGGTGCGGTGCACGCCCACGTAGTCGAGCAGCTCGGTGATCTTGTCGAGGAACTTCTCGAACACCTCGGCATCATCGGCGCCGGTGACGCCGCAGAATCGGGCGGCCTCCGCATAGCGCGCGAGGGTATGCGGATGATCGTACTGCGGGAAGGTGCCCATGCGCGTGGGACGCTCGGCGGCGTTGTAGCGCATGACGCGCGTGAGGATGACGGCGTTGGCCCAGCCGTGCGGGATGTGGTGCCAGGCGCCCAGCTTATGCGCCATAGAGTGGTTGACGCCCAGGAAGGCGTTGGCGAACGCCATGCCGGCAAGGCAGGATGCGTTGGCCATGTGGTCGCGCGCCTCGACGTCGTCGGGAGCATCGTAGGCACGAGGCAGATAGTCGAAGACGAGCTTCATGGCGCGCAGCGCAAGGCCGTCGGTGTAGTCGGACGCCATGACCGAGACGAACGCCTCGAGCGCGTGGGTGAGCACATCGACGCCAGAGGCAGAGGTGAGGCCCTTGGGCTGCGTCATCATGTTGTCGGTATCGACGATTGCCATGTTGGGGAGCAGCTCGTAGTCGGCGATGGGCCACTTCACACCGGTATCGGCATCGGTGATGATCGCGAAGGGCGTTACCTCGGATCCCGTGCCCGAGGAGGTGGGGATGGCCACGAAGAAGACCTTCTCGCCGAGCCTGGGGAAGGTGTAGACGCGCTTGCGGATGTCCATGAAGTCGACGGCCATGTCCTCGAACGCGGCCTCGGGGTGCTCGTACATCATCCACATGATCTTGCCGCAATCCATAGCAGAGCCGCCTCCGATGGCGATCATGCAATCGGGCTCGAAGGACTGCATCTGGCGCAGGCCCTGCTGTGCGCACTGCAGCGTGGGGTCGGGCGTGACATCCCAGAAGCTGGAGTGGGCGATGCCCATCTCGTCGAGCTCGGCCTCGATCTTCTTGGTGAAGCCGCTCTTATAGAGGAAGGTGTCGGTGACGATAAAGCAGCGCTTCTTCGCGAAGACGTCGCGCAGCTCGCGCAGCGCCACGGGCATGCAGCCCTTCTTGAAGAAAACCTTCTCGGGTGTGCGGAACCAGAGCATGTTCTCACGCCTCTCTGCGACGAATTTGATGTTGAGCAGGTTTGCGACGCCAACGTTTCCGCAGACGGAATTGCCGCCCCAGGATCCGCAGCCCAGCGTGAGCGAGGGAGTGAGCAGGAAGTTGTAGATGTCGCCGATGCCGCCCTGCGCCGCAGGGGTGTTGACGAGGATGCGGCAGGTCTTCATGGCCTCGGCATGGCGGGCCACCTTGGCGCGGTCGTTGGCATCGACGAACAGCGATGCCGTATGCCCGTAGCCGCCGTCCGCGACGAGCCGCGATGCCTTGGCAAGGGCGTCTTCGAAATCCTCGGCATGGTACATGCCCAGGATGGTGGTGAGCTTCTCGTGGGCCCAGGGCTCGGAGGGCTCGACGGAGGTGACCTCGCCGATAAGGACCTTGGTTCCCGCGGGAACCTCGACGCCGGCGGCCTGGGCGATGAAGGTGGCAGGCTTGCCCACCATCTTGGCGTTGACGCCGCCGTTCACGATGACGGTGTTGCCCACCTTGGCGATGTCGTCACCCTGGAGGAAGAAGCAGCCACGGCGCGCGAACTCGGCCTTGACCTCGTCGTAGACCTTGTCGAGCACGATGACGTTCTGCTCGGTGGCGCAGATCATGCCGTAGTCGAAGACCTTGGAATGGACGATGGAGTTGACCGCGAGCTTGATGTTGGCCGAATCGTCGATGATAGCGGGGTTGTTGCCGGGGCCCACGCCCAAGGCGGGCTTTCCGGAGGAATACGCTGCGGAGACCATGCCGGGGCCTCCGGTGGCGAGGATGATGTCCGCCGCGTGCATGAGCTCGGCGGTGATGTCGAGCGAGGGCTGCTCAACCCAGTCGATGATGCCCTCGGGGCAGCCCGCCGCCACGGCGGCATCGCGCACGATGCGGGCGGCCTCGATGGTGCAGCCCTTCGCACGTGGATGGGGGCTGATGATGATGGCGTTGCGGGTCTTGAGGCAGATGAGGCACTTGAAGATGGCGGTGGATGTAGGGTTGGTCGTGGGGATGACCGCGGCCACGATGCCGATGGGCTCGGCGATCTTGGTCATGCCGCCCGCCTTGTCCTGCTCGATGATGCCGCAGGTCCTGGTGTTCTTGTACGCGTTGTAGATGTACTCGGATGCATAGTGGTTCTTGATGACCTTGTCCTCGACAAGGCCCATGCCCGTCTCCTCCACCGCAAGCTTCGCCAGCGGGATGCGGGCCTTGTTCGCCGCGAGGGCGGCCTCGTAGAAGATCTTATCGACCTGCTCCTGCGTGAAGGTTGCGAAGACGGCCTGAGCCTCGCGCATCTGCTTCATGCGCTTGTTCAGAGCGTCGACGCTGTCTATGACGATCGCCTTCTCTGCCATTCCTACCTCCTTATCCTCGATGCCATGCATCGTTTTGACCATTGGACTGCTACAGGTGCAAGTGCGCATACGAGCTGAAGCGCTCATGCGCAGCCGAGATGTCCTGCACGCCGGAGCCGTCATCGTATGCGCATACGTAGGCGCCGGCAGCGATGCCGGCCTTGATGCCGGACGTGGAATCCTCGATGACTATGCAGCGCGCAGGATCGACCCCGAGAATGCGGGCCGTTGTGAGATATGCCTCGGGATCGGGCTTATGCACCGAAATCATGTCGCCGCAGACGATGGCGTCGAAGCAGCTCACCATATCGAACCTGTTGAGCGCCGTGAGAACGGCATAGGTGGGCGTGCTCGAGACGAGCGCGCAGCGGATGCCCTTCTCGCGAAGCTGCGAGATGAAGGCGCGAACACCCGCGATGGGCTTGCATTCGGGCTCGAGATAGGGCCGCTCCCGACCGTAGGTATCGCTTCTGAGCACCGCGAGGGGATCCTCGTCCACACCCGAGCGGTCGAGGACCATCTTGATGGCGGAGAGAAGCGTTTCGAGGTCTGCACCGGAAAGATAGTCGAGCTCATGGTTTGCAAGGACGCCGCCGTGCGCGCGGAGCAGATCCTCCAGATGCGCGTTTTTGATTCCCTCTGAATCGATGGTTGTGCCGTCCATGTCGAACATGACGGCTTCGATATGATCCGGCCGACCCATAGCGCCTCCTCGATGGAAAGAGCACCTTCTGCGGGAGCCGCATAAAAAATGCGACTCGGCGAACGGTCGCACTGGAACCGCGCATCCTCCTGGCCACGTGCGCCGACTCAGGACTTCGCAAAGATGGCGGGTATCCCCGCCGGATGGCGGACTTGCTGGTTTCACTATAGCATCGCGCGCGGCCCGGCTCTGAAACTGCATGAGAATACGACATCTGGTTAACGATGGAGCACATCCAGGCAACGCGGGGTTGCTCCGTTCGCGAGAAGCCCGGAATAGGAAACGGCCCGGAGCCGAAGCCCCGGGCCGCCTTATCCCCTATCGGGAGCCGGATGGCTTACGCCTGGCCGGTGGCACCGCAGAGGTCGAACATGTGGGCAGCGACCTCCTTGTAGCCGTTGTGGATGTAGTTGAAGAAGCCGTACGCGCCGAAGCCGGTGCAGTCGTTGGTCTCGACACCCTTGACGCAGCCCTGCATGAGCTCGTTGGCGATGTTGAGCTTGTTGGCGCCCATGCGGCACATCTTGTAGAGGTTCTCCTCGCCGGTGCCGGAGCCGCCGTGGATCACGAGCGGGGCGGGAACGATCTTGTGGAGCTCCTCGAGCAGCTCGAAGTTGATCTTCGGGGTGCCCTTGTAGACGCCGTGCGAGGTGCCCACGGAGACGGCGAGCGTGTCGGCGCCGGACTCCTCGAGGAACTGGACGGCCTCGTCGGGACGGGTGAAGACGGTGTTGGAGGCATCGTCGTACTTGTCGCCCTCGCCCACGTGGCCGAGCTCGGCCTCGACGCCGACGCCCACGGCGTGGGCGACCTTGACGACAGCGGCGACCTCGTCGCGGTTCTGCTCGTAGGGCAGAGAGGACTTGTCGAGCATGACGTCGGAGAAGCCGGCGCGGATGGCGAGCATGCAGGTCTCGAAGTTGGGGCCGTGGTCGAGGATGATCGACACGGGGACGGTGGCCCTGCGGGCGAGGTTGGTGGCCATGTAGCCATAGTCAAGGATGTCCTGCGGGTTCTTGCTGGTGTGCATGTAAAGCATGATCAGAGGAGCGTTCTTCTCCTCGGCGGTCTCGATAGCGGCCTTGACGGTGATCTCGTTGGCGGCGGAGAGAGCGGGGATGCAGTACATGTTCTCGCGGGCCTTGGCCATGGTCTCGACCATAGAAACAAGCATAGTGGTGTCCTTTCTGTCTATCGGGCGCCCCCACGGGCGCCCAAGCTGATACCCAAAGGGAGACTACATCTTGATGATGCAGCGGAAGGTATCGGGACGGATGGCCGTCTCGAAGGCCTTCTGGGCGTCGTCGATGTCGAAGACGCCGGAGACGAGCTTCTCGGGGTCGATGATGCCCTTGGAGAGCGCGTCGCAGGAGCGGCGGAAGCTGCGCAGCGACGGGGAGACGGCGCCGGTGATGACGGCCTCGGAGTTGTGCAGCCAGTTGGGCGACACCTCGATAGGCTTGTCGGGGTGCTGCGAGGAGTACATGATCACGCGGCCCATCTTGGCAACCATGCCGATGGCCTGCTGGGCGACGGCGGAGACGGCGGTGGTGTTGAACACGGCAGCCGCGCCGTTGCCGCCGGTGAGCTCCTTGACGGTCTCGACGGCGTCGCAGGCGGTCGGGTCGATGCAGACGTCGGCACCGAGCTGCTTGGCGATCTCGCGACGGGCCGCATCCGGCTCGCTCATGATGACGCGGGCGCCCTGGAGCTTGGCGGACATGACATGGAGCTGGCCCATGATGCCGCCGCCGATGACGACGACGTCGTCGCCGATCTCGATCTTGCCCTTCTCGATGGAGTTGAGGACGCAGGCGAGCGGCTCTGCGAAGCAGGCCTTCTCGAGCGGCAGCTCGTCGTTCATGAAGTAGAGCATGTTGGGCTCGATGAGCATGTACTGCTCGAGGCCGCCGATGCCGGGATAGGCCATCCAGCTCTTGTCGTGCTCGCTGCCGTTGACGCAGAGGTTGCCCTCGTCATGGCGGCAGCCGTAGCAGTGTCCGCAGCTGTAGAAGGTGCGGGCGGCGATGCGCTTGCCGATGGGGTAATCCTCGGCCTTGAGGCCCTCGCCGATGCCAGCGATGTAGCCGGCGACCTCGTGACCGCCGATGAACGGCTTGGGCACGTTCACGACACCCGTGAACATGCGCTGCTCGAAGGTGCACAGAGCACAGCCCTCGACGCGCATGAGGATCTGGCCCTTGCCCGGAACGGGAAGGTCAGCCTCGAGCACGGATGCCTCGTGGTCGCCGGTGATTGCAACGATCTTCATTTTATCGGCCATGATGTACCTCTTTCCTTATAGCCGAACAGTACAACCGAACGTTGGGGTGCAGGTTCTATGCACCGTAATACAGGTCACGGTAGAGCTTCTCGAGCTGCTCGGCCGTGGGCTTGATGCAATGGCTGTCGAGCGAGGGGTTGGCAAGGGTCTCCTCGATCCAGCGCGGGACGCGGGACATGTAGTCGTCCTCGTCGATGCCGAAGTCCTTGTAGCACAGCGGCACGTTCATATCGCGCATCATCTGGCGGATCTTCTCGATGAGGCCGGAGACGATCTCGTCGTCGGTGCCGGAGAGACCCACCTGCTTGCCCAAGCGAACATACTCGGGCTGGATGCCGTTGAGCTCCATGACATAGGGCATGGCGATGGCCTGGCAGAGGCCATGCGGCACGCGGAGCTCGCCGCCCGGCTGGTCGACGGAGTGGGCAAGGCCGCAGTTGGAGTTGTCGATGGCCTGACCGGCAAGGGTCGCGGCGCACGCCATGCGCTGGCGGGCGGTCTGGTCGCCGTTGTAGCTGTCGACGAGGTTCTCAATCACAGCCGTGGCGCCGGCGATAGCGATGGTGCGGGTGAGCTCGTTGGCCCAGTTGATGGTGGAAGCGCCGATGGCGTGGCTCAGGGCGTCCATGCCGGAGAACGCGATGACGCTCTTGGGCAGGCTCTTGAGCAAGTCGTAGTCGAGCACCGCATAGGTGGGGCGCACCTGCGGCGCGAGAATCATCGCGTAATTGTCGGCGCTCTTGTCGGCCATGGCGCAGCAGGTGGTCTCGGAGCCGGTTCCCGACGTGGTCGCGACGGCGATCATCTGGCACTTTCCGGGGAACGGGTCGACCTGGAAATACTGGCAGGCCTGCTCCCAGGTATAGTCGGGAAGCTCGTAGAAGAGCCAGAGGACCTTAGCGGAGTCGAGGGTGGCGCCGCCGCCGATGGCGACGATCCAGGTGGGCTCGAACTCCTGGGTCTTCTTGATGGGCTCGACGAAGATATCACGGGTGGGCTCGCCGGAGATATCGGCCAGATACTCGACGGCGGCGGCATCCTTCAAAAGCTCGGCGATACGGGACTCGAGACCGAGTGCCTTCATAACGCCGGAATCGACAACCAAACCGACGCGCTCGCCAGCAAGCTCGGCGAGGCAGTCGAGGGCGCCAGCACCGATCTTGTACTGGGTGGCGCCAAACGTTCCGTAAGGCATATCGCACTTCCAATCATCTCAGCATGCGAACGTTTCAGGAAATCAAGGTGATGCAGGTGGTGCAGGTGGTGCAGGGCAAAGCGACGTGCTGGGGTTTCCAGAATAGGCGGCGCGACCCACCTCAGCGATTTGCAGGCCGCGCCGCTTTGATCAAAGACACGAAGTAAGCGCTAGCGTCGGATGGAATCCTTAGGCCAGAATGCCGGTAACGCTGCCGACAACGCCGATGGCGACGAGGAGAAGGAGGACCTTGGTGGAGCTCCAGCCCTTGCTGATGAGCCAGTAGCACATCATGGTCGCAGCCAGCGGAAGGATGCCGGGAAGCAGGGTATCGAACAGGCCGGCCTGGAGGCTGAAGGGCTCCTCGCCGCCGGTGTTGATGGTGATACCGCAGTGGACGGAAACGAAGTTCATGATGAGGGCGCCGAGGACCATGCAGCCCAGGATGCCAGCGCCGGTCAGGAGGTTCTTGAAGGTGCCGGACTCGATGAGGTCGAGCATGGCGTCAGAACCCTTGTTGTACGCAAGGTTGAACCAGCCGCGGGCAATGCCGATCTGGATGATGGCCTGGAGCAGGATGACGATGATGGGCACGAAGGTGTTGCCCTGGACGCCGTAGGAGCAGCCGATGGCCAGGATGATCGGGTAGATAACGCCCTGCATGTAGGAGTCGCCGACGCCGGAGAGCGGGCCCATGAGGCCGGTCTTGATGGCGCGGACGGAATCAGGGGTGACATCGTCGCCGGAAGCGATCTGCTCCTCCATGGCGAGGACGAGGCCGAGAACGCCGCCACCGGTCGTGTTCTCGATGTTGTAGAACTCGAAGTGGCGCTCTGCAGCAGCCTTGAACTCCTCGGAACCCGCGGGATAGAGCTCGCGGATGGCGGGCGCCATAGCGTCGAGGAAGCAGCCGCCCTGCATGTTCTCGTAGTTGTAGCAGGCCTGGTAAGTCCACTCCCAGGTCCAGAAGCACTTGTTCAGTGTTTCCTTGGAAAGCTTTTTGATCTCAGCCATTATTCTGCACCTTCAATCTTGCTCGTGATCTGAATGTAGATGACGGCAGCGATCAGAGCGATGAGGCCGATGCCAATCATGGGCAGATCAGTGTAGGCAGCAAGCAGGAAGCCCAGGAACAGGAAGACGCGGCTCTCGCCCTGGAAGATGAACTTCAGGGTGATGCCGATACCAAGGGCGGGCATGAGGCCGCCGATGACCGACATGATGGGGATGAGGAACGCGACCCTGTTCAGGAAGTCGCCGACGACCTGGGAGCCGAAGTAGGCAGCGATGGTCGCGGGGACGCAGGTGATGCAGAACAGGAAGATCTGGGGAAGGACGACCGTGGGAAGCCAGAGGTTCTTGAGGCTGTCGTTCTTCTCGATGATCTTCTCGGTCAGCGGGTTGAAGAAGGAGTCGACGGTGAGGCGGCCGACCCAGGTGAAGGCGCCGAGCAGGCCCAGGGGCACTGCGAGGGCAAGGGCGGCGTCGACGTCGAGGCCCGCGGAGATGGCGAGAGCCGTACCGAGGATGCCCGCCATGGGGATGTCGCTCGGCAGGGAGCCACCGGCGGAGATGAAGCCGATGAACATCATGTTGATGGTCGCACCGATGATGACGCCCTGGACGGGATCACCAAGGATGAGGCCGACGAGCCAGCCGTTGACCAGCGGACGATAGATGGTTCCGTAAGAAATCATCGTCACGTTCGACTGGGCCAGGAAGTACAAAAGACCGCACAAAAATGCTTGGAATAGTGACATTCTTATTTCCTCCCAACACCTAATCTACGAAATCCGACAGAACACTTGCTTCGTGTACTCAAACGAGACAACCCACGCCGCAACTAAAGAAGCTTCTCCAGGGGGACGTAGGACTCCTGAGGTACGAGGTGATACCCGACCTCGGTGCCCTTCTCCACCAGGCGCTTCATGCAATTAACCTCCTCTTCGCTCGCTGAGACGTTGCGGTTGAGCTTCTTGCGTCCCGCCTTGATACCCATACCTCCGAGAACGACCGCCTTGATGGCGATGCCGCCGTCGACAAGCTGCTCGATGGGCTCGGGCCCCTTGGCGATGAGCATGACCTTCTTGCCGGTGTTCGCATCATCGTTGAGGAACGCGATGGTGTCGGCGATGGACTTGGCGACGACCGTGGAGCCCTTGGGGGCAGCCGCACGCAGCACGCGCTGCATGAGGGCGTCCTTGGCAACGCCATCGTCGACGATGACGATCACGTCGCTCGGATAGTACTTGAGCCATGCCGTGACGACCTGACCGTGGATGAGACGGTCGTCGATGCGGACCAACGAGATCTCTGCTGCCATCTTGTAACTCCTTACCTCGCGTACAACGTATATATGCGAATCTCCTCAAACCCCGTTTGAAGAGAGATTTGCCTATGGGCAGATGAGGACTTCCTGAGCGGAACACCCTGTTGAATCATGACGATAGGAGGCAAACCCCAGAGCAGGTCTATGAAAGTCACCGAGCGCTAAGGCTTCGGCAGTACATGCGGCAGTACCTCTGCGGGAAGAGGGAATACGTTTCCCTGTTCTTCCCCGCTCCAGACGGCGCCTCCCAGTCGCTCGTCCCGAGCTCGCCGTGGCATCGCCGATATTCGATGATGTCGGAAGCCCCACAGGGAGCAAACCCGTGCTCGGACGGGCGCAGCCTGCATTCCATCGGGCCGACACTTCGAACATCCAAGCCCCCTCAGAAGCGAGCGCATGCCAAAGCGGTGGAGCTACCTCTCTCCACAAATCAAAACTATAGGTGGATTTGCATACCTGCGCCACACTCATTCCGCGAACGTTGCATTCTGACCCATTTGGAAAAATGTTCTTGCAAAAGCGGCTCCGTTTTTGTAATGAGAAAAGCCCTGCATTTTACAATGCAGGGCTTCAAGGCAAACTTGGGTGGAGGGCTACGGTTATCCCTCGATATCCAAAACGTCGTCAAGGAGCTTGTTGACGTTGACGACGCTCATGGATCCGACGGCCATGAGGCTGTTAGCGAGCTCGTCGCAGCTCATGTAGTCGCGGCTCATGAGGGCCTCGATCACCATGGGCAGGTTCATGCCGGTTATGTGGCGGAACTTGTAGTCGCCCATGGCGGAGCAGGTAACGTTGAAGGGGCTGCCGGACTGGATGTCGGTCAGGACGAGCAGGTCGCCATGGGAGAGGCTCTCCTCGATGGCGGCGCGGACCTCATCGCGGAAGGTGTCGACGGAATCGCCGAGATAGAGGCCGAAGGTCTTCACGTTCTCCTGCTCGCCGCAGATGAGCTCGGCGGATTCGAGGATGGCCTTCGAGAACGGGCCGTGAGAGATGAGAATGATATCGAACATGCGTGTCCTCCCCTGATCGCCCGCAATGCGATGCGGGCGGTTCCACATACTTCATGAACTGTAATACAGGGCGAGATTTCTGTGCTAGATTAAACGAGTTAGCGGGCGATATGGTATCGTTCACCGATTATTTGTGGGGTTTTCGCTATGACAGATTCGACTGCCGCCAAGAAAGGCGGATTCCACTATGCCTACGTCATCGCAGCCGCCTGCATGGTCATGGCGAGCGTATCGCTGGGCTTCATCTATGCATGCTCGGGCATCTTCTATACGCCCGTGAGCGAGTACTTCGGCGTGTCGACCGCGCGCTTCGTGCTGTATATGTCGGTCTTCAACGTCGCGATCACGGTGTCTTTGCCCTTCATCGGCAAGCTCATGAGCAAGATGGACCTGCGCGTGCTGCTCTCCATCTGCGCGGTGCTCTTGGGCGGCAGCTACGCGCTCATGTCGCGCTGCACCGCGATCTGGCAGTTCTACGTGCTCGGGGCGACGCTGGGCATCGGCATGACGCCGTTCGTCTACCTGGTCGTCCCCACGCTCATCAACTCGTGGTTCGCCAAGCGCGTCGGCTTCTTCATCGGCCTCTGCATGTCGTTCTCGGGCGTGATCGGCATGATCTTCAACCCCATCGGCACCGAGATCATCAGGAGCGGCCCCGAGGGGTGGCGCACGGGCTACCTGCTCTTCGGATGCCTCATCATGCTGGGCATCCTCCCCTTCACGATCTTCGTGATCCGCAACAGGCCCGAGGATCTGGGCCTCGAGAAGTTCGGCGCCGACGATCCCGATGTCGAGGACGCGAGCGCCGGCGAGGGCGTCCCCGCAGACGTCGCGCTCAAGACGGGCGTCTTCAAGCTCATCGTGATCTTCATCATCATGAACACGGTCATCCAGACCATCAACTCGTTCGTGCCGAGCTATGCGGAGTCGCTGAGGGCAACCTTCCCCAACGTTGCGGACGCCTCGGGATTCCTCATGGCGATCGTGCAGGTGGGCAATGTGCTCGGCCTGCTCGCGCTCGGCTTCATCAACGATAAGTCCGTCCGCGCCGGCTGCATCGTCGCGGGCATCGCGGGCGCTGCCGGCCTGATCATGCTCGTGCTGTTCCCCGCGCAGATCTTCCTCATGTACGTGGGCGCGTTCGCGCTGGGCATCTGCTATGCGGCGAGCTCGATCGAGACCTCGCTGCTCGTCCGCAGCTGCTTCGGATCGAAGGACTACACGGTCATCACGTCGCGCGTCTCGGCGTTCGGCGCCGGCTTCGCGGTTATCGGAAGCCCGCTCTGGGGTCTGATCTCGGGCTCCCCGCTCGGATTCGCACCGGTTCTGCTCATAGGCGCCGCAAGCAGCGCCGTCTCGATCGTCGTCGCCATGATGGCGCTCAGCGGGGCGAAGCGGCTCAGGTCAGATTCCGAGCAGAGCCTCTAGGCGGTCGATCTGGTCGAAGGGGTCGTCCTCGGATACCGCGATACGCACAGCCTCGCCCGTATCCTCGCAAAGATAGTCGATCACGTTGCCGAAGCCGTGCACGAGCATCTGCGCGGCCATGTCGAAGCGCGGGGCGTCCTTGAATCCCGGGTAGTCGACCTCCGCCACGCGCGGGTGGCAGCGCAGGTAGTGGGCGATCGTCGCAGCGTTGTCGTTCTGGCGGCAGAGCACGGGGAGGAACGATTCTTCGAGCGCGAGATACGGAGACGAGTCGAGCAGGCCGTCGGCAACGCCTTGCACGTCTCCCCTCACCGCGAAGATGCATGCACCCTCCTCCCCCATGATCCGGCGCATGTCCTGGATATAGGCGCGCGCCTTGATGCGCTGGGGGTTGACGCCGGCGAATGTAGGCAGCGACACATCGACGACGGATCCAGGCGCGGGATCGGCGCACGCGATGGGCGATCCGCCGAGAACCGCGATGGGGTCGACGCCGAACAGGCGGTTCGATAGCTCGCAGGCGCTCCCGTCGAATCTGCAGAACACCGTGCTCATCTTCGCTGGCATGCACGCCCCCTAATAAAAAGGCCCCGGCGAACCGGGGCCGATCCGATTGCGGAACGGGCTACTCGCCCTTGCCGACCTTGCCGTCGCCATCGAGGTCGACGCCGGTCTTCTCCTCGATGAAGTCCTTGGCTGCGCCGAACGCGCTGGTTGCAGCCTCGGCAGCCTTGCCTGCGGCATCCTGGACCGCCTCGACGGCGCCGGGTGCGGCCTCCTTGGCCTTGTCTACGAGCGCCGCTGCGCCATCGGCTACCTTGGACGCGACGTCCTTGGCGGTCTCGAGCGCCTCGGGAGCGGCCTCCTTGGCCTTGTCGAACAGATCTCCGGCAGCCTCGGCGGCCTTCTCGGCGATATCCTCGGCCTTGTCCAGGAACTCATCGAACTCGTCTGCCATGATGCACTCCTTCTCGCTCGTTATGGAAACTATCCCTCACGTGCTGCGATCTCGCGCCCGATCTCGGCGATGAACTCGTCGAGCTCCTTCTGCACGGTCTCGTTGGAACGGTCGCGCACCGAGATGTTGCCCGCCTCGGCCTCCTTCTCGCCGAGGATGAGCATGTACGGCACGCGGTCGATGGAACGCGCCTCGCGGATCTTGTAGCCGATCTTCTCGTCGCGCTCGTCGACCTTGACGCGGATGCCGGCGGATTTAAGCTTATCGGCGACCTCCTTGGCATAGTCGCGGGTCTTCTCGGAGACGGGAAGCACCTTGACCTGGCACGGAGCGAGCCAGGTGGGGAACTTGCCGGCATACTGCTCGGTGAGCATGCCGATGAAGCGCTCGAAGCTGCCGAAGCCCGCGCGGTGGATCATGATCGGGCGGTGCTTCTGGCCGTCGGCACCCGTGTATTCGAGCTCGAAGTTCTGCGGGAGCTGGAAGTCGAGCTGGATGGTGCCGCACTGCCACGTGCGTCCCAGGCAGTCGGTGAGGTGGAAGTCGATCTTGGGTCCGTAGAAGGCGCCGTCGCCCTCGTTGAGGATGTAGTCGACACCCATGGTCTCGAGGGCCTCCTTGAGGCCGGCCTCGGCAAGCGCCCAATCCTCATCGGATCCCATCGAATCCTCGGGACGGGTTGAGAGCTCCACATGATAGGGGAAGCCGAACTGCTTGTAGTAGGAGGTGATGAGGGCGGCAGTCTCGGTGACGAGGCTCGTGATCTGCTCGGGCGTGACGAAGAGATGGGCATCGTCCTGGGTGAACGAGCGCACGCGGAACAGGCCGTGCAGCGCTCCGCGCATCTCATGCCTGTGGTCGAGGCCCGCCTCGGCGAGCTTGAGCGGCAGCTCTCGGTAGCTGCGCGGCTTGCTCTTGTAGATGAGGCAGGCGCCGGGGCAGTTCATGGGCTTGACGGCGTAGTCCTCCTCGTCGATGAGCGTGGTGTACATGTTGGCCTTGTAGTGATCCCAGTGACCGGAGGTCTCCCAGAGCTTGCGCGAGAGGATGATGGGCGTCTGCACCTCATCATAGCCGTATGCGGTCTGCATCTCATGCCAGTAGTCCATGAGGGAGTTCTTGAGGCGCATGCCGTTGGGCAGCCAAAACGGGAATCCCGGGCCCTCGTCGGCGAACATGAAGAGCTCCATCTCCTGGCCGATCCTGCGGTGGTCGCGCTTCTTGGCCTCCTCGATGAAGGCGAGATGCGCGTCGAGCTCCTCCTTCGTGGGGAAGGCGATGCCGTTGATGCGGGTGAGCATCTTGTTGGCGGCGTCGTTCTTCCAGTATGCGCCGGAGACGCCGGTGAGCTTGAAGGCCTTGAGCGCCTTGGTGTAGGTGATGTGCGGGCCCACGCACATGTCGATGTACTCGCCCTGCTGGAAGAAGGTGATGCGGGCATCGGGATCGAGGTCGTCGATATGCTCGGCCTTGTAGAGCTCGCCGCGCTCGGACATGAGCGCCTTGGCCTCGTCGCGGGGAAGCTCAAACGTCGTGAACTTGAGGTTCTCCTTGGCGATCTTCTTCATCTCGGCCTCGATGGCGGGGAAATCATCCTCGCTGATATGGGCGTCGCCGAGGTCGACGTCGTAATAGAAGCCGTTCTCGGTAGCAGGGCCGTAGCCGAAGTGGGTCTCGGGATAGAGGCGCTTGATGGCCTGTGCCATGATGTGGGCTGCGCTGTGGCGGATGACGTGCACTTCCTCCTCGGGGGCGCACTCCCCCATGGTGCCGTCGTTGTAAAGAACCTTCATGTGTTTCGCTTTCTCAAGATCGACGCTGATGGAACAAGCGGAAACCTCCCGCAAAGGCGCAGGAGGCTTCCAGCAGAGCTGCTGAAGCTAGACGCTGCGGCCGGTGTACTCCTCCCAGCACTCGGCGACGGAGCCGGTGCCGCAGTCGATGTACTCGTCGACGATGCCAGCTTGCGCCGCATCCTCGTTGAAGATGCTGAGGACGTAGAGGCCGATTTCATCGTTGTAGTTCACGAGGACGAGGTTCATGGTGCCGGACGGGCTCTGGACCACGGCGAGGCCGAGATCGCTGTCGAGCCATTCGGTATCGAGGACATCGACGTTGCAGAGCTTCGCGAACGCGTCCTCGCCGGAGGCGTAATCGCGGTCGTCGACGACGATGACGAACACGCAGGGATCGCCCTCGCCGTTGACGTCGAGATCGGAGATCTCGCTACGGGGATACTCGTAGTCGGCGGGGCCGCATACGTAGAAGGCGTCGTTGCCGTCGGAGGAGACCCACCAGATGTTGGACTGCTCCCACTCGAAGCCCACGCCCTCGATCGTCGCAACGATATCGGAGCCGTCCCCCTCCATGATGGTGTAGAGCGTGGGGTTGCCCTTCGAATCGAGCATGTCGTAGCCGTCTGCGGTCGGGTTGACGATGGGGGTGCCGCCGCCGTTGGAACCGCCGCCCGAGTTGCCGCCCCTGCCGAACACCGCCCAGATGCCGACGCCCAGAAGCGCGATGATGACGGCGGCGATGGCGATCTTGGCGACCGGAGAGGACTTCTTGGCCTGCGCGGTGGCGGGGGCCGCAGCGGCAGGCTGGTAGGAATAACCTGCGGAAGGCTGGCTTACCGGAGCAGGAGGCGCATAGGAAGCCTGGGGCTGCGGCGCCGTGTACGCGGGCTGGGCAGGCGGAACGTACGCCTGCTGAGCAGGAGCGGTATAGGCAGGCTGCACGGGCTCGGGAACGGGCGTCGTATAGGCAGGCTGCGCTGGCGCGGGCACGGGAACGGGCTCGACCGGCGAAACGGGGGCCGAGATGGTGGTGGGCTCGTTGTAGATGGTGTTGATCGTGGTCTGGGCGGGAGATGCCGCCTTGACGTATGCAGCGGGCTCATCGGGAGCCGCGACGGGGATGACGGGAGCGACCGCGGGGACAGGCTCGGCGATAGGCTCGGCGACGGGATCGGCGACAGCCTCGGCAACAGGCTCGACGTCCTCCGCGACAGGCTCTGCGACAACCTCGGCGACTTCTGCGACAGGCTCTGCGACAGGCTCGGCCGTCTCGGCGATCGCCTCGGCAGCCTCCTCGACTGCAGGCGTGACCATCTCGGCGGGAAGCTCGCCTGCAGCAGCCATCTCGGCCTTCAGGCGCGCGAGAGCTGCCTCGACGTCGTCGACGGCATTCTCGGCTGCGGCTTCGGCGGCTTCGGGAAGATCCTCGATCGCCTCGGCCGCCTCCTCGACGACGGGCGCCACTGCCTCCTCGACCGTCTCGACGACCGGGGCAACGGCCTCCTCGACCGCCTCGACGACCGGGGCGGCAGCTTCCTCGACGATCTCGACGACGGGAGCGACCTCGGGTTCGGGAGCAGGCTCGACGGGGGCGATGACGCGCGCTCCGCACTTGGGGCAGAACGCCGCACCGTCGGGAAGCGCAGATCCGCACTGAGAGCAAAACATGGTCAGTCTCCTCTCTTACAAAAGATGCGGAGCCACCCGAGGGCGACTCCGCAAAGCGTCGTACTCGTGACTTAACAATCTTACTGGATGCGCGTACGGCAGTACGGGCAAACCTTCCAATCGGCGTTCAGCGGACGGTGGCAGGTGGGGCAGACGTTGCGCACCTGCGTGTTGCAGATCGGGCA
>CAMOLV010000009.1 GCA_946619045.1 uncultured Coriobacteriales bacterium
TGACCTCCCGGTTATCAGCCGGACGCTCTGACCAACTGAGCTACAGGCCCAACGCAGGAATTGATAATACAACGCCGACCGCGCAAGGTCAACAATGATTTTCAAATCAAACAGTGCAAATTCCCATCAATTTCAAATCTCGGCTTGCAACGGAGCCATTCTTGGGTAGGATAACCAACACCTAGAGAAGGAGCAGCATGGCGTTGGTTCGCATGGACATACAGACGGTTGTGGTAGGCGGAGGCCCCGTGGCCTCGCTTATCGTCCTGCGTACCCATGACGGCGATAAGGACGTCCGCCTTCCCATCAAGATCGGCGCCATCGAGGCGACCGCGATCAGCATGGGCATCAACGGCGCGCCGACCAAGCGCCCCATGACCCATGACCTGCTGCTTTCCACGATGAGGACGCTCGGAGCCAAGCTCGAGTCGGTCACCATCGCCAAGGTCGAGGGCACCACCTTCTTCGCGCGCCTCAACGTGCGCGTCTCCGATGACGACCTGCGCGTCGTCGATGCGCGCCCGTCCGACGCCATCGCGCTCGCTGTGCGCGTTGGCGCTCCCATCTACGCCACCGAGGACGTGATGAACACCGCTACCCTGCCCGATTTCGCGGCGGTCGAGGAGATGGAGCGCCAGCATTCGCTCGAGGAGTTCCATGATTTTGTGGAAAACCTCTCCCCCGCCGACTTCGGTGAGGTCGAATAGCCGCTTCTACGGCACATCCGAATACCAAAATCCCAGTGGTGATGCAGATATTCTGCATGTAGGTTTAGCCATGTATAAAGTGCGATTATATTGGATTCTATATGCATATCCGATGCATATTTGATAGCTACCTGAAGCCCCGGCCTTACAACCTGCATCACCACTGGGTTTCCTGGGCTCTAGAGCCTCGTCGTAGCTGTGCGGGCTCCAAGCCCAAACAAATAGCGCCAAGTAGCCTCCGCTAGATACAGAAAACTGCCCCCAGGATTCCGAGGGAAACGCTTGCGGAGCTCGTTTCCATGGAATCCTGGGGGCAGCCTCAGGTGTACCTAGCGGCTACTCCTCGTCGTCGAGCAGATCCGCATCGTCGATGTCGTCGACACCGATATCGACGGGCTCCTCCTCGCCGGCATCGCGGGCACCGGCGGCGTCGAGGTCGAAGGCGAGCTGGCCCTCGGCGTGCTTGGGCGCCTTCTTCTTGCGCGCCATGAGGCGGGCGACGGCGGAGACGCGGTCGGTGGACGAGAGGTTCATGACCTTGACGCCCTGCGTGGCGCGGCCGAGGCGCGAGATCTCGCTGGCCTTGACGCGGATGACGACGCCGTCCTCGGAGATGATCATGAGCTCGTGCTGCGGGGCAACCACGCGCATGGCGCAGAGCTTGCCCTTCTTGTCGGTCATGGCGATGGTGAACACGCCCTGACCGCCGCGCTTGTGCTCGGGGTACTCGCTGACGGCGGTGCGCTTGCCGTAGCCCTTCTCGGTGATGACGAACAGGTCGCCCTTGCCGTTGGAGATCTCCATGCCGAGCGCGACCGCGCCGGACTTCAGGGTGATGCCGCGGACGCCGGTGGTGTCGCGGCCCATCGGGCGCACCTCGGACTCGTCGAAGAGGATGGCCTTGCCGTCGGACGAGCAGATGATGACCTTGTCGCCGGCCTTGACGCGGTTGACGTTGATGAGCTCGTCGCCCTTCTTGAGGTTGATGGCGATCATGCCGTCGCGGCGCGTGCGGTCGTAGGCGCTCATCGAGGTCTTCTTGACCACACCATCGCGCGTGGCGAACATGAGGTACTCGTCGGCCGGGAAGTCGCGGCACGTGATGACCGCGGTGGGATGCTCGCCCTCGTCGAGCGCGAGCACGTTGACGATGGCGCTGCCCTTGGCCTGGCGGCTGCCGATGGGAAGCTCGTGCACCTTGAGGCGGTAGACCTTGCCGAAGTTGGTGAAGAACAGCACGTAGTCGTGCGTGGACGCCACGAAGATGTCCTCGACGAAGTCGTCGTTCTTGAGGCCGAGGCCCGAGATGCCCTTGCCGCCGCGCTTCTGCTGGCGGTAGGTGGCGACCGGCAGGCGCTTGATGTAGCCGGTGTGGGTGACCGTGACCACCATGTCCTCCTCGGCGATCAGGTCCTCGACGTCGAGGTCCTGCGCCTCCTGCTTGGAGATGGTGGTGCGGCGCTTGTCGGCGTACTTGTCGGAGATGGCGCGCAGCTCGTCCTTGATGACCATGAGGATCTTCTCCTCGTGGGCGAGCAGGTCCTCGTAGTAGGCGATGCGCTCGTGGAGGTCGGCGATCTCGTCGACGAGCTCCTGGCGCGCGAGGCCGGTGAGGCGGCGCAGGCGCATCTGGAGAATCGCCTCGGCCTGAACGTCGTCGAGGCCGAACGCGTCGAACATGCGCTTCTTGGCCTCTGCGTCGTCGCGCGAGGTGCGGATGATGTGGACGATCTCGTCGATGTTGTCGACGGCGACGAGCAGGCCCTCGAGGATGTGCACGCGGGCACGGGCCTTATCGAGGTCGAACTGGGTGCGACGGGTCACGACGTCGATCTGGTGGTCGATGTAGTGGTGCAGCATCTCGCGCAGCGAGAGCGTCTTGGGCACGCCGTCGACCAGCGCGATGTCGATCGCGCCGAACGTGGCCTGGAGCTGCGTCTTCTTGTACAGGTTGTTGAGCACGACCTCGGGCACGGCGCCCTGCTTGAGGTCGATGACGATGCGCATGCCCTTGCGGTTGGACTCGTCGCGCATGTCGGAGATGCCCTCGATCTTCTTCTCGTTGACCGCCTGGGCGATCTTCTCCTGGAGCAGGCCCTTGTTGACCTGATAGGGGATCTCGGTCACGACGAGGCGCGAACGGCCGCTCTTGATCTGCTCCACGTGCACCTTGGCGCGCACGGTGATCGAGCCGCGGCCCGTCTCGTAGGCTTCGCGGATGCCCTCGGTGCCCATGATGATGCCGCCCGTGGGGAAGTCGGGGCCCGGGAGCACGGTCATGAGCTCGTCGACCGTCGCATCGGGGTTGTCGATCATCATGCACACGGCATCGGTGACCTCGCCGAGGTTATGCGGCGGGATGTTGGTGGCCATGCCGACGGCGATGCCCGAGCTGCCGTTGACCAGCAGGTTGGGGAAGCGCGCGGGAAGCACCGCGGGCTCGGTGAGCGACTCGTCGTAGTTGGGCTGGAGGTCGACCGTCTCCTTGTTGAGGTCGGCCAGCAGCTCCATGGCGGGACGCGCAAGACGGCTCTCGGTGTAGCGCATGGCCGCGGCGCCGTCGCCGTCGATGTTGCCGAAGTTGCCGTGGCCGTCGATGAGCGTGAGGCGCATGGACCAATCCTGCGCCATGCGGACCATCGAGTCGTAGATGGCGGCATCGCCGTGCGGGTGGTACTTGCCCATGACTTCGCCGACCGTCCACGCGGACTTCTTGTGCGGGCGGTTGGGCGTGATGCCCGCCTCGGCCATGGCGTAGAGGATGCGGCGGTGCACCGGCTTGAGGCCGTCGCGCACGTCGGGCAGTGCGCGGGCCACGATGACCGACATGGAGTACTCGAGGAAGGAGGTCTTCATCTCCTGGCCCATGTCGATGGGCTTGAGCGCGCCGCCGTGGATGTCGGTGAGCGCGAGGCGCGTGCCGGCCTCGTCGGAGATCACGTGCGAGAGGGGACGCGCGGTCTGCAGGCCGTACGCCTCCTCGTCCTCCTCATCGGACTCGTCGGCGTCGTAGTCGCCGTAATCCTCGTCCTCGTCGGTATCCTCGGCATCGTCGAGGATATCGTCGAGATTGGAGTTCTGCTCGTCCTCGAACTCCTCGTTATCGTTGCGATCGTCTGCCACAATGGGGCCTTTCTCGTGTGTGCTGCGAAGCTGCTGTTAGATGTCGAGGAAGCGCACGTCCTTGGAGTGCGTCTGGATGAACTCCTTGCGCTTCTCGACCTGGTTGCCCATGAGGTCGGAGACCGCGAGCTCGGCGGCGAGGGCGTCCTCGATGCCCACCTGGAGCAGGATGCGGTTCTTGGGCTCCATGGTGGTCTCGGCGAGCTGCTTGGCGTCCATCTCGCCCAGGCCCTTGTAGCGCTGGACGGTGTACTTGGAGGAGTCCTCGTACTTGGCCACCTCGAGCGCCAGCTCCTCGTCGGTGTAGAGGTACTTGCCGCCCTTGCGGCCCTTGGGACGCAGCTGGTAGAGCGGCGGCTGGGCCACGTAGATGTAGCCGGCGTCGATGAGCGGGCGCATGAAGCGGTAGAAGAACGTGAGGAGCAGGATGCGGATGTGCGCGCCGTCGACGTCGGCATCGGTCATGATGACGATCTTGTGGTAGCGCGCCTTGCTGATGTCGAACTCGGGACCCACGCCCGTGCCGATGGCGGTGATGAGCGAGGTGATGGTGTCGGACGAGAGGGCCTTGTGCTCCTGGACGCGCTCGACGTTCAGGATCTTGCCGCGCAGGGGCAGGACGGCCTGGATGTTGCGGTCGCGGGCGCTCTTGGCGGAGCCGCCTGCGGAGTCGCCCTCGACGATGAAGAGCTCGGTCATCTCGGGGTCGCGCACCGAGCAGTCCGCCAGCTTGCCGGGAAGAGCCGCGCTCTCGAGCAGGCCCTTGCGGCGGGTTGCCTGGCGCGCCTTCTGCGCGGCGAGGCGGCCCTTGGCGGCCTGGGAGGCCTTCTTGAGGATCTCCTTGGCCTGGTTGGGGTGCTCCTCGAGGTACTCGGCGAGGCCCTGCGACACGATGCGGTTGGTGAGCGCGCGCATGTAGGAGCTGCCGAGCTTGGCCTTGGTCTGGCCCTCGAACTGCGGGTCGGGCAGCTTGACGGAGATGACCGCCGTGAGGCCCTCGCGGATGTCGTCGCCCGTGAGGTTGGGGTCCTTCTCCTTGATGATGTTGGCCTTGCGGCCGTAGTCGTTGATGACCTTGGTCGTGGCCTCGCGGAAGCCCGTGAGGTGCATGCCGCCCTCGTCGGTGTAGATGTCGTTCGCGAACGACAGGACCGTCTCGGAGTAGGACTGGTTCCACTGGATGGCGACCTCGACCTCTCCCCTCTGGTCCTCGGGGGCGTCGTCGGCCGACTTGCCCGCGATGTAGATGGGCTTGGAGCAGCCGGGGAGCACCTCCTTGCCGTCGTTCAGGAACTTGACGAAGTCGATGATGCCGCCGGCGTAGCAGAACTCGCTGGTACGCGGGGTGAGCTCGCGCTCGTCGACCAGGGTGATCTTGAGGTTGCGGTTCAGGAACGCCGTCTCCTGCAGACGGTCGTGCAGGGTGTCGTAGTTGAAGACGGTGGTCTCGAAGATGAGGTCGTCCGGCCAGAAGGTGACCGTGGTGCCGGTGGTCTTGGTCTTGCCCACGACCTCCATCTTGCGCACGGTCTTGCCGCGGCTGAACTCCATCTCGTGAATCTTGCCATCGCGCTTGACCTGCGCGATGAGCTTCTTGGAGAGCGCGTTCACGACCGAGATGCCCACGCCGTGCAGGCCGCCGGACACCTTGTAGGCGTTGTTGTCGAACTTGCCGCCGGCGTGCAGGATGGTGAGGACGACCTCGAGGGTCGACATGTTGCGCTTCTGGGGGTGCTTGTCCACCGGGATGCCGCGGCCGTTGTCCTCGACCGTGATGGAGTTGTCGGGATGGACCGTCACCTTGATCTTGGTGCAGAAGCCCGCCATGGCCTCGTCGACCGAGTTGTCGACGATCTCCCACACCAGGTGGTGCAGTCCGGCGGCGCTTGTGGTGCCGATGTACATGCCGGGACGCTTGCGCACAGCCTCGAGGCCTTCGAGAATTTTGATGCTGCTGCTGCCGTAATCGCCCGACTGTTCCTTTTTAGCCACGTTTGATCCTCTCATAGAGCTTGGGCATACAACATATAGTGTACTCATATGGTGGACAAATACAACCGCCCATCACAAAAGTACTACGAACATATGTTTGTTTTATCCCTAGGAGGCCATGTAAAGCCGTTTAAGGCCTTAGTTTGTATTTTGCGCTTCTTGGGCCTTTTCGCGCCTCATCGAGAAAATCATCGCCTTAGACACGCTCGTCCGCAGCGGCTCCGACAGGTTTTCGACGCACTCCTCCACATATGCGAGCTCGTCGGCGGACAGTTCGGGCAACTCGTCCGCCCGCGCCTCCGCCTCCTCAACGGCGGAGGCGCGGGCGGGAACGTCCTTCGAGAGCTTGAACTCGATCTTGGAGAGCGGAAGGCCCTGATACGCGAGGCGCTGCAGGTAGAGCTCGCGGTTGGCGTTGAAGTCGACCACGCGGCCGCGGGAATCCAGGTAGACGGTGAGCGCCGGGTCGGCGTGCGGGACGGGCTTGATGAAGACGCCGCAGGTGTGCTTGCGCTCGATGTCGCCGTTGACGCGCATCCAGATGGAGAGGGCGCGCTTATGCGCGTTCATGCGCATGGAGCCGCCCGAGCCGAGCATGCCCTGGAGCACCGATGAGAGCTGCGCCGATCCTTCCGCCATCTAGTAGGTCACCACCCTCGCCGCATCGAGGATCTCGTCGGGGAAGTACCCGAGGTTGGTCGTGGTGATGATGGTCTGGATGCCGTTCTCGATGAACGAGAGGATCGCAGCTCGACGGCTCTCGTCGAGCTCGCTCATCACATCGTCGAGCAGAAGCAGCGGCTGCTCATCCACCAGCTCGCGGGCGAGCACCACCTCGGCGAGCTTGAGGGCGAGCACGATGGAGCGCTGCTGGCCCTGGCTGGCGTACGCGCGGGCCTCGCGGCCCGCGATCTTGAACACGATGTCGTCGCGGTGCGGCCCGAGCAGCGTCTGCTGGCGCCGTATATCGTCCTGCCGTCCTTGCAGCAGCATCTCCCTGTACCTATCGCGCACCTCATCGCGCGATAGGTACAGGACCTCGTCTCCCAGGGTGGACTCGTACTCCATCGTGAGCTCCTCCCCATGGGCGATCTCGGAGTACGCGTTCACGACCTTCTCCTGCAGGCGCTCGAAGAGCCGGTGCCGCGCGTTGAGGAGCGTGGCACCGCCCAGCGCGAGCGAGTCGTCCCACACGTCGAGCATCGCCTCGTCGACGCGCTCCTCCTTGAGCAGGTGGTTGCGCTGCTCGACGGTATGCAGGTAGGTCGAGAGGACCTTATCGTAGTTGGGGTTCGCCTGCCGTGCGAAGCTGTCGATCTCGTCGCGCCTGAACGACGCTCCCCTCTTGACGAGGAACAGGTCGTCCGGGTTGAAGAGAACCGAGAAGAGCGTTCCCGGCATGTCCTTGGCACTGCACTTCTTGGTGTTCTTGTAGAACGTCCGGCGCTTGGGCTCGATCTCGCACGCGACGTCCACCACACGCCCGCCTCCTTCTAGGCGGGCGTGGATGTATCCGCGCTCGGCTCCCTCGCGCAGAAGCTGCGAAGGGGTCGATTTCCTGAACGAGTATCCCGAGGTGAGCAGCTGCAACGCCTCGACGGTGTTGGTTTTGCCGCTGGCGTTCGCTCCTGCCAGCAGCGTGATGGACGGCGAGAAGTCCACGGAACGGCGCTCGAGGTTCCTGAAATCCTCGAGCTCGAGCTGTGTGACGCGCAGGCCCACGTTAGAGCAGCGAGGGCATGACAAGATACAGGTAGTTGATCTTGTCGGTCGACTTGAAGACCGTGGGAAGCGTCGGGCTCTGGAGCTCGATGAGGATCTTCTCGCGGTCGGGCGCGGACGAGAGGCACTCGGCGACGTAGTGGTGGTTGAGCGAGAGCGACATCGAGTCGCCCTCGACGTTGACGGGCACGTACTCGGCGGACTCGCCCTGGTCGCGGGTGTTGATCGAGAGCTTCATGCTCTGCGCGTCGGCATCGATGTCGATGCGCATGATGGGCATCGTCGAGGCGATGGTCGCCACGCGGCGGAGCGCGCCCAGGAACTGCTCGGTGTCGACGGTGACCGCGGTCGCGTAGGTCTTGGGCAGGAGCTGGCGGTAGTCGGGGTAGGTGCCCTCGGTCTTGCGCGAGATATAGGTGGTGTCGCCGAAGGAGAAGACGATCTGGTTGGCGGTGGTGCCGATGAGGATCTTCTCGGTGAGCGACGGCATGGTGAGCACGTCATGGAAGACGGTGCCGGGGATGATGAGCGAGAACTCCGGCGTGGAGGACTCGGCTGCGGTATAGGCCTCGCACATCGCCAGGCGGTAGGAGTCGGTGGCCACGAGCCTCAGGGTGTTGTCGGCCGCGGTGAGCAGGACGCCCTGCAGGATGGGGCGAGAATTCTCCTTGGAGGTGACGCGGTAGACCTTGTCGACCATCGTGGAGAGTACCTCGCTCGGCAGCTCGCAGGAGCTCGAGAACTCGACTTCGGGGAACTCCGACCAGTCCTTGGCGTCGAGCGTGTTGAGCCTGAAGAGCGAGGAGAGGCAGGTGATGGTGATGGTGCGCTCGCCGCCCTCGAAGACCACCGCGGCATCGGGAAGGTTCTTCACGATGCTCTGGAGGAGCTTGCCCGAGACCACGGCCTCGCCCGGTTCCTCGACGTTGGCCGCGATCTTATGGCGGATCGAGATGGTGAGGTTGTTGGTCTGGAACTCGAGCGTTCCGTTGGCAGCCTTGATGTAGACGCCGGAGAGCAGCGGGATGGTCGAATTGCCGCTCATACCCTTGCCGACGATAGAAAGAGCGGAGAGGAGCGATTTCTGGCTAACTGAGAATTTCATTGCATGCCCTTTCTATTACGTACTTCTTATGTATATCTAAGCAATCATAGCAATAGTGTCTGTCGAAACGGCTCATAACTCGGCGTGTCCCCAGCTAGACGGCGGTGTTTCGGGTTCGTGCAAAGCCCTCGGTTTTTCTCGCCTTCCAACATCGTGCACGCATCCGTCAAAACGTTTCGACAAGGCCCCGCAAGTTATCGACAAGGTTTGCAGCGCTTATCGAAACGTTTTGCCCGGGCATCACGTGCTCTCGACGATCGTGTCGTGGATGCGCGTGATCTGGTCGTAGAAGGTCTTGTCTTCCTTCTTCTGCTTCTCGACCCACGAGATGCTGTGCTTGATGGTGGCGTGGCTCCTGCCGCCGAAGCGCTTGCCGATATCCGCCAGCGTGCTGTCGGTGAGCTCGCGCGACAGCCAGATGGCGATATGGCGCGGCTCCATGAGCTCCTTGTTGCGCTTATCGCCGATCAGGTCGATGTGCGAGACGTCGTAGTAGGTCTCGACCAGGCGCTGGATCTGCGCGACGGTGACCTGCTTCTTGCTCATCGGCCATTTCTCGTCGGCGATGCGCATGATGTCCTCATGGGTGAGCTGCTCGCCGTCCTTCTCGCGACGCGATGCCATGATGAGGCACGACTGCACGAACCCCTCGATGTCGCGGATGTTGCTGCCTGCGTGCTCGGCCATGAATTTGAGGCTGTCGCCGTCGATGGTGCCGTCCATATAGGGGATGTGCGTGACCAGCGCATCCTCCTTCTGGCGCGTGTAGAACGCCTGGATGAGCAGGAGCTTGAGCTCGTAGCTCGGAACCTGGATGCTGATGGAGAAGCCCGAGCCCAGACGGCTGGTGATGCGCTCGTCGAAACCGCTCTTCCCCATGCCCAGCTGCGCAGGCGAGCGGTCGGCTGCGAGCACGATCTGCTTGCCGGCGGACGACAGGTAGTTGAACAGGTCGAAGAAGAACGTGATGGTGCTCGTCTTGTTGAGGAACGTCTGGATGTCGTCGATGATGAGCACGTCGATGCCGTGGTAGTTGGTCTCGAGCGCCTTGAAATCGCCGCGGTCGCGGTTCTGCATAGCCGAGACGTACTCGCTCATGAACGTCGACGCGTCCTTATAGACGCAGAGGCGCGAGGGATCGTTCTGCGCGATGTAGTTTTGGATCGCGCGCAGCAGGTGGGTCTTGCCCAGACCGCTCTTCCCATAGATGAACAGCGGGTTGTAGGCCTGCTTGTTGACGCCCTCGGCGACCTGCAGGGCCGCCTGGTAGGCGAAGACGTTCTCGTCGCCCTGGATGAAGCGCTCGAAGGTGAGGCGCGAGTCGTTGTCGGTGACGGGCTCCACGAGCGGGTTCTTGCGCACCTCGGGCTCGCGCTGCGGGAGATGGTCCCACAGGTCGTCATCGCGCTGGGGCTCCGGCGCCGCCTGCTGCGGGGCCTGCCTGGGCTTGCTGTCGTCGAGCTCCACCTCGAGCGCGATATTCTCGAACGCCGCCTGCGAGAGGCAGTTCTCGATGGTCGAGCTGTTCTTGAGCACGGTCTTCTGGACGAGGCGCATGCTCGTCGTGATGGTGAGTGTCCCATCTTCGAGGCTTTTCGGCGTGCAGCTCCTGAGCATGGCTGCGAGCGGTTCGCTGATATGCTGCTCCACGAGCAGGTCGAGCGCATCCTGCCAGAGCGCCTCGGCATCGGATTCGAAAACGCTGTCCATACGCAACTCTCTTTAATACGTCAAAATACGGGTAAGAACGTATTGTACAGAGTTTTCAACAGAGGTTATGAACATTTTCAGCACGTCGGGGAACGGCAGCAAATCCTCACACGAGGGTGTATTTACGTCCCGTCTTCTTGAGGATACCCGCGTCTACCAGCGCCGATAGCTCGCGCGACCATGTTGGCGCCGACAGACCGTACTTCGCCTTGAGCTCGGTGGGCCCGGCGTATCCGTTCGACTTGACGAAATCGAGCACCGCCTGGGCGCGCTCCCCCAGCATGACGGTGGGGGCGGTTGGCTTGTTATGGGCCTTTATCTGCTCTTTCGCGCTTTCGCGCGTTGAGATGGTCACGACGGTGCCCTGGTCGATGTTGTCCTCGATGACCAGCGACCCGCCCTTATCGACCATGTACTGCTGCGCATAGGGAAGCCCAGATCCCACCCCGCGGATATAGCGCTTCATCTCCTCGGTCGCAGAGGTCGTACCGTACTCGAGCGCACGCTCCTTCGAGGCGATGCCGGGGCCCTGGTCGGAGAACCTGATGGTGTTGCCGTCATCGAGAATCGAGATCGTCGGCGACATGAAATATGCGTGCACGTAGTTTTCGACAATCTCGCGGATGACCATGAACGGGATGGATCCGCCCTGCTCATGGGACAGTTTGGTCACGACCTGCGTGATCTCCTCGAGATACGAGCGCACGCTCTGCGGTTCGACGATGACGACGCGCGGCGCCGCGGCCGCGTCATCGTAGACGGCGATGCGCGCCGGATAGACGACCATCGACTCCAAGGAGGGTTTTTCGACGTCATCAGCGCCGTCGTTCTCGACGAACGGGTAGAACGCATGAGCCATCTTGAACCCTCCTTTCAACATCTTCTCATCCTTTGTTGAAAACTTTCAGACGTCAGAAAGAAATGAAAGAAAAGTTTTCAACACGTGAAAACACTTTGTTGAAATGCGCGAAAGTGTTTTACATATGGGCTAAGAATACTACCACCTTCCAGCATATTTCACGATGGATGAAAACTTTCTGTTCCGTGCACGGTTGATATTTCATAGACGAATATGCGTTTTTATAAGTGCGTTGTTGACAGATTAGGCCTTTGACCTTTACAATTCTTAGGCTTGTCAACATATGCCTTATACCCTACTTGGGAGGAATAGAAATGAAGCGTACGTATCAGCCCAATAAGCGTAAGCGCGCCAAGACCCACGGCTTCCGTGCCCGTATGGCTACCAAGGGTGGCCGCGCCGTCCTCTCCCGCCGTCGCGCCAAGGGCCGCAAGCAGCTCACTGTCTAGAAGGCCTCATGAAGACCATCAAATCCAAGCGAGATTTTGAGAAGGTCTTCAAAGCTGGGAGGAGATTATCCCATCCCCTCCTGCGAATCCGTGTATTGCATCATGACGAAGGCGGCACTGCTGGGCAGGTCGCCTTCGTTGCACCGAAAAGGCTTGGCAATGCACCGGTTCGCAACCGCGGTAAGCGTGTGCTGAGGGAGGCCGCCCGTGCATGCGGACTGCCCCTTCAGGGCTACAGCGTGATCATGCTCGCTACCGATCAGACTGCTGCTTCCAAGGAGCAGGACGTCGAGAAGGCATTGTCCAAGCTGCTCGCCAAGGCTGGGCTTCAAGATGGACGATGAGGGAAGAAGGCCGGGATTCGTCGCACGCGGCGCCATGGCGTGCATCCGGTTCTACCAGAAGTACATCTCCCCTCTCTTCCCGCCTCGCTGCATATACACGCCTACCTGCTCGGAATATGCGTTGCAGGCAGTTCGTAAGTATGGTTTCCTTCGCGGGAGCTACCTGGCGGCAAAGCGCATCCTTCGCTGCCATCCCTTCCACGAAGGAGGATATGACCCGGTCCCGTAGGTTGTACGGGGCACAGGAGGACGCATGTGGGATTGGTTTGTTAACCTGCTGACGAGCATTCTTGCTGGTCTTCAGGGATTCGTGGGCGACTGGGGCCTCGCGATCATCGTGCTGACCTTCATCATCCGCATCCTGCTCACGCCGCTTATGGCCAAGAGCACGGCTTCGACTGCGCGCATGCAGCTCATGCAGCCCAAGCTCACCGAGATCCAGGAGAAGTACGCCGACGATCCCGAGAAGATGGCCGAGGAGTCGCGCAAGCTCTATTCGCAGATGGGCTTCAACCCGCTTGCCGGTTGCCTGCCCATGTTCCTGCAGATGCCCATCTTCTTCGCGCTGTTCACGGTGGCTCGCCAGGTGCCTGCCGATGCAAGCTTCTTCAATATCCTCCCCTCGCTCTCGAGCTCGGTCTCGGATATGGTTGCATCCAACGGCTTCGCCGGCGCCATCATCTACATCCTCTTCGATGTTCTGTTCGGCGTGCTCACGCTCATCCCCATGCTGCTCAACAACCAGCTGCAGCAGGATCCCGCGCAGCAGTCGCAGTCCAGGATGATGGGCATCGTCATGGCCGTCATGATGGTGTGGTTCGGCTGGTCCGTGCCCTCCGCAGTTCTTCTGTACTACGATACATCCGCTATCTGGCAGGTCGTCCAGCAGCGTTTCATCACCACGCGCGTTATGAAGAAGGCCCGCGAGGAGGCCGAGGCCAGGCTGGTCGACGCTCCCGTGGAGGTCGATGTCGTGCGCCGCGAGCGCAAGAAGCGCCCCCACAAGAAGGCATAACCTGCCGATTCGCTGAATCCCGGCGTTAACAGACGCCATACGAGCTAGAGGAGATCGTCATGGAAGACGAAACCTTCGAGACTGAGAACGAGGAGCTTGCCGCCCAGATCTACACGGGCGATGCACCTGCCGACGACGAGTTCGCCCTCATCAAGGAGCACTACGAGTCCGGCCAGGAGCTCACCGATGACGAGATGGACAAGATCGCCGACGTCGCGGTCGACTATCTCAAGCAGATTCTCGCGCTCTTCGGAGAGACGCACTCAACAATTGATGAGTATGATGGCGATGATGGCGAGCTTATCCTCGATGTGAACGGCGGCAACCTTGCTGTTCTGATCGGTCGCCATGGCCGTACCCTCGACGCGCTCCAGATGGTCGTCTCCGCCCTTATGAGCTCGCATATCCACTTCTTCTATCCGGTCGTGGTCGACATCGAGAGCTATAAGACCCGCCGCAAGAAGAAGCTTCGCAGCATCGCACTGTCTGCTGCCGAGCGTGCCCGCAAGCAGGGTCGTGTCGCCCTTGCTCCGATGAATGCCTACGAGCGTAGGATCGTCCACCTCGCCCTGGTCAACGATGACTCCGTTACCACCCACTCCGAGGGTGAGGATCCCAACCGTCGCGTCATCATCACCGCACTTAAAGACTAGCTTTAAGCTTTTCTTGGCTTTTTACATCAGGGGAGAGTTGGTGAGTACCAGCTCTCCCCTATTTGTGTGACAATAATCCTTGGTTCGAAGGTTTTTGTCAGGAGCGAAAAATGCACGAGTATATGAATCAGCTGGTAGATGGCTTGAAGTCTGAAGGCATCGAATGCTCCCCTGCTCAGGCCGATCTCCTCCTCAAACATCTTGACCTTGTCATTGCTAAGAACAAGGAACTCAACCTCACAAGGATAGATTCCATAGAGGATGGTATCTACCTTCATGTGATCGATTCCCTCCTCTGTGCTCGGAAGCTCTCCAGGGTCCAAGGCATCGAGTCTGTTCTCGATCTTGGTACCGGTGGAGGCTTCCCTGGAATCCCTTTGGCAATCATGCTCGATACCAAGGTGACGCTGCTCGATTCGATTCAGAAGAAGGTCTCGGCTGTCGATGGATTCATCCATGCACTTGGATTGGATGATAGATGTTCAGCCAAATGCTCTCGTTCAGAGGATCTTGCACGTACTGCACCTGAATCCTTCGATTTGGTTGTCTCACGTGCAGTAGCTCAGCTGAACGTACTTATCGAATACGCCTCTCCCCTCTTGGCTACTGGTGGCATGCTTTGTGCTCTAAAGGCCAATCTTTCTGATGATGAGCTCGCAACTGCTTCTGCTGCAGCTGAAATATGCGGAATGACTATCGAATCTCAGGAATCTTTCAATCTGCCTCAGGACTACGGCCATCGCGAGATTCTGTTCATTAGAAAGACCGGTGCTTCGTCTATTCCATTGCCTCGTAGAAACGGCATGGCTACCAAGCGGCCTTTAGGCATTCGCTAGATAATCGATGGGTTCTTGGTCATGTTGGATCAAGATAGGGCCTAAGAAAGGCTCTCAGAGCCTCGTTTTAACAGCTATATTTGTTAATTGTTACGAGCAACTGATTTCAACTTACTATTCCTAGTTGCTCTTCTGTGCATGCTTTACGTGAAACGATCTCGTATGCATTTTGCTGAGATTCGATTTGAGTTGCAGTTTTAGAAGTCTCTATGCTTGTAACTACACCAATGCATGAGATTGGTATGAAATATAACAGCGAATCACGCAGTAACCTGTTTCACGTGAAACACCGCATACCAATGCAAAAGAGCACAACATAGCTAGTAAAGATTTCGATTTCTAGTTAATAGTGAATTCAGCAAAGCAGATATTAATGTTTCACGTGAAACACTGGGATCGAACGTACATTGATCGACTGTGATGTTTCACGTGAAACATCAAACTGAGTGCATTCGCAGAAGAGAAAGAGAATCACACTGTTTCACGTGAAACGTTCATATATGATGTAATACGTGCCAGATGCACATGCAGTTGAAATATAAAGGCATCAAGGAGGACCGGTGAGTTATAAAAGCGTCAAACGCGGTAATCCGAAGAAAGAAACGCAGATTATCGCAGTAATCAACCAAAAAGGCGGAGTTGGAAAGTCGACAACAGCGATTAATTTGTCCGCTGCACTGGGTGAACTCAAGAAGAAGGTCCTCGTCGTCGATTTCGATCCCCAGGGAAACACTACAAGCGGATTTGGAATCGAGAAAGAAGAGCTGGAATCGGACATCTATGATGTCCTGCTGCATGATGCAGATATCGCAGAAAGCGTATGCGAAACACCGCAAAAGCGCGTATTTGTCGTACCTGCAACGATTCAACTTGCAGGAGCGGAAATCGAGCTCGTATCTGCAATGGCGCGCGAAAGCGTCTTGAAGGAAAAGATCGATAAGATTGCCGATGATTTTGACTATGTATTTATCGATTGCCCGCCTTCACTTGGTCTTTTGACGGTAAATGCGCTCGTTGCAGCGAAGTCGTTGCTCATCCCGATTCAATGCGAATACTATGCGCTCGAGGGTGTAACCAAGCTTATCGAGTCGATGAAGATGGTCAAATCGCGTCTGAATAGCAATCTTGAGATTTTCGGTGTCGTGATGACGATGTTCGATAGCCGCACGACGCTTTCGAAGCAAGTAGTCGAGGAAGTAGAGAACTATTTCGGCAACTTGATGTTCAAGACATTGATTCCCCGCAATATCAAACTATCCGAAGCCCCGAGCCACGGTCTGCCGGTCACCATGTACGCTCCGTCGAGCAAGGGATCTGTAGCATATGCAAAACTTGCGAAGGAAGTGATTCGCCGTGGTTAAGAAGTCGGGACTGGGAAAAGGCCTCGAGTCGTTGATGGGCGAGGCAAATGCCGAAGTTGGGGCTGTTGCAAGCGATACGATGCTTCCGATCAGCAAGATCAAGCCTAATAAGAACCAGCCGCGCCAATCGTTCGAGGCAGAGCCTTTGAGCGAGCTTGCTGATTCGATCAAGCAGAACGGTGTTCTCCAACCGATCATGGTTCGCAAGAAGGGGACCTCTTATGAGATCGTTGCAGGAGAACGTCGCTACCAGGCAGCGAAGATTGCAGGGCTCAAAGAGATTCCGGTCCTGATCCGCGATGTCAGCGATGAGGATGTCTTCAAGCTTGCTCTCATCGAGAACCTTCAGAGGAGCGACCTCAACCCGATCGAAGAGGCGATGGGATTCAAGACCCTCATCGATCAGAACAAGTTGACCCAGGAGGCTCTGGCCAAGGCAGTCTCAAAGTCGAGGCCTACCATCGCCAATGCTCTGAGGCTCCTCGACCTTCCCCAAGAGGTTCAGGATCTCATGAGGGAGGGCAAGCTCACTGCCGGTCATGCCCGTGCCATCCTTGCTGTGGCAGGGGAGGAGGGGAGGATCAGGCTTGCCAAGAAGGTGGTGGCCGAGAATCTCTCCGTGCGTCAGACAGAATCACTCGCTCCGCTCTTTTCTGGCAACAATCCTGTACCTTCACATAGGGAACCTACGCCAAAGTCCTTCAAACGCGCAGCTAGAGAGCTTAAAGTTGCACTTGAGGCTAACGTGAAGGTTAAAAAAGTGAGGGGAAAGAACAAGATCGAGATCGAGTTCGAGTCCGAGGACGACCTTGCTCGTCTCGTCGAGAGGATCAGCGGAGGGCAGGCATAGATGCTCGAGAGAATGAGGAACAGGCTGATCCTGCTTGCGTTCACGGTGGGTGCCGGAGCGCTGCTGTATAGGTTTGGGCTCACGAAGGAAGCACGCGACGGCATCAAGCAGGTCATCAGTACGTCGAAGAAGGCATATAGCCAGATCGAGTCGATGTTGACGGATATGCAGGGCGTGACGGTGCAGGAGTCTGTCTTGCCCAACAGGGCGTCGACACTGAACCAATGGGAGAAGCTGGGATATTAGAACGTTTGTTCTTATATCTGGGTGCCCCTGGTATTCTCATCGCTCGCTGGTCCTCGCGCAAAGACCGCGCTGCGGAGGCGAGCATGAGAAAACCAGGGGCACGTCATATAGAGGGAACAAATGAAGACAAATTAAGTAATTCAAAAGAACAACGTGCCGGGTTGATGACGGCACGTTGCTATGAACGCATATATAAAGAACAAAGAGACTATATAAAGAAGAACATCTGCTTGTGGCTCTGTTCTTAATGCCTATTTCAAAATCCTCTGTCTTAGTTGGCCGCAGGCGGCGTCGATGTCGGCGCCGCGGGAGTTGCGGATCGTCGCCTCGACGCCGACACGCTCGAGGCGCTTCAGGAACTCCTGCGCCTTCTCGGGCGTGGAGGGCTTGAAGGGGGAGCCGGAGACCTCGTTGAGCTGGATGAGGTTGACGTGGCAGAGCGTTCCACGGCAGAAATCGCAAAGGGAGTCGATCTCTTCCTCGGTATCGTTGATGCCTCCGATGAGGGCGTACTCGTAGGTGGGGCGGCGACCGGTCTTGTCGACGTACTCGCCGAGCGCCGCATAGAGGTGGACGAGCGAGAACCGCTTGACACCGGGCATGAGGGCGTTGCGGGTCTTCTGCACCGTCGAATGCAGCGACACCGCCAGCGTGAACTGCTCGGGCTCGTTGGCGAACCTGAGGATCTGGGGGATAAGACCGCAGGTGGAGACCGTGAGATGGCGGGCTCCGATGTTGAGGGCGGCAGGGTCGTTGAGCTTGCGCAGCGCCTTGAGCGTGGCGTCGTAGTTTGCGAACGGCTCGCCCTGACCCATGAAGACGACGCTCGTCACACGGGTGTTGAAGTCGTTGCGCACATGCATGACCTGCTCGTAGATCTCACCAGACGTGAGGGAGCGGTTGAGGCCGTACTGTCCCGTGGCACAAAATGCGCAACCCATTGCGCATCCAGCCTGCGTCGAAACGCAGACCGAGAGCTTGCTGCCCGAGGGCATGCCGACGCACTCCACGGCGGCGCCATCACCGAAGCGCAGCAGGTATTTGCGGCTTCCATCTGCGGAAACCTGACGGGCGACCTCCTCGGCGCCGAGCGGTGCGACACGCTCGGACAGAGCCTCGCGGAGCGCCTTGGGAAGGTTGGTCATCTCATCGGGAGAGCTCGCGCCCTTGTTCCAAACCCAATCCTCGATCTGCTTGGCGCGGAACGCGGGCTGCCCGAGCTCCTCCATGAGGGCGAGCAGCTCTCCATGCGTGACGGCGTGGAGGTCGAGCGGGGTGGGGGAGACGTGAAGGTTCTCTTCTGCCATGGTCGTTTGCCATCTCTCTAAGCGTCGCGGGCAGGCAGGTGCGTTATCCTAAAACCTGCAACAAACCAGTGCCTCTAGTGTAACAGGCACGCGGCCTCAAAGGGGATGTCTATGACCAGGGACGAGCTGCACAAGCTCAATGTGGCGGTGCTGGCAGGCGGTTGGTCCGACGAGCGCGAGATCTCGCTCGACTCGGGCCGTGCATGCGCGCAGGCGCTCAAGGAGGCTGGATTCGAGCACGTCACGCTGCTCGACGTGGCCGACGACGGGTTCGTCAGGGATATCTCCGAGGGAGGCTACGACGTCGCGTTCATCGCGATGCACGGACGCTACGGCGAGGACGGCTCCATCCAGGGCTTCCTCGAGGTGCTGCACATCCCCTATACCTTCTCGGGCGTGCTCGGCTCCGCCGCCGGCACCGCGAAGGACGTCGCCAAGCTGCTCTACAGCATGGCCAACATCCCCAATCCGCGCGGCACGACGCTTCCCGCCGGCAAGAAGCTGAGCAAGGAGGAGTGCGACTTCATCGTGCACCAGTTCGGCCTGCCGCTGTTCGTCAAGCCCGCCGAGAACGGCTCGAGCTACGGCATCACCCGCGTGACCGATGTCTCGCAGCTTCCCGACGCCATCGACCTCGCCTCGCAGACGGGCGGCGCCGTCCTCATCGAGAAGCGCATCGCGGGCATGGAGATCACCGTGCCGGTCATCGGAAACGACGATCCGCAGGCGCTTCCCGTGGTCGAGATCGTCACGGGCGCCGCGTTCTACGACCTCAAGGTCAAGTACGAGCCCTCGTCGCTCCACCATGTGATTCCCGCACGCCTTCCCAAGGAGGTCGCCGAGCTCGCGCAGCAGCGCGCCGTCGCAGCCCACAAGGCGCTGAGGTGCCGCGGCTGCTCGCGCAGCGACTTCATCGTCACCGACGAGGGCGAGCCCATCATCCTCGAGACCAACACCATCCCCGGCATGACCGAGACGAGCCTCCTGCCCGATTCCGCACGCCATGCCGGCATCGAGTTCCCCGAGCTCTGCACGCGCTTCATCGAGATGGCGCTCGAGGACTAACGGCTGCATGGCGATCTCCAAGCCCGAGAAGACCGGCGCGGTCATGCTCGACGACGTGCTGATGCCCGGCACGCCGCCTGCCGTGCGCGAAGCGTACGCCTCGCTCGCGGAGCGTGCCAAGACCGCATCGTTCGGCGCGCTCGACGCCGACGTCGTGGTGCTCGACACCGAGACCACGGGCCTCTCCTATAAGGACTGCGAGCTCATCGAGATCTGCGCCGCCCGCATCTCCGCGGACGGGGAGACCGAGCGCTTCCAGACCTTCGTCAACCCCGGGATGCCCATCCCGCCCGAGATCAAAGCCCTGACCGGCATCGGCGACCTCGATGTAGCGCATGCGCCGACCCCCGTCGAGGCGGTCGCGTCGCTCGCCGACTTCGTGGGCGGGCTGCCCGTCATCGCGCACAACGCGTCCTTCGACCGCACCTTCATCGAGAGCGTCCCCGGCGGCGCCGAGGTCTCCGACATCTGGATCGACTCCCTGGCGCTCTCGCGCATCGCGCTCCCGCGCCTCACCACGCACCGCCTCGCCGACCTCGCGGCGCTGTTCGGCTGCGATTCGGTCACGCACCGCGCGGGCGACGACGTGGATGCGCTTGCAGGAATCTGGCGGATCCTTCTCATGGCGCTGTCGGATTTCCCGCAGCCGTTCCTCGCCAAGCTCGCATCGCTGCACGAGGAGGTCGAGTGGTCGTATCGGCCGATCTTCTCGGCGCTTTCGGGCGTTGCGCTCCCGTCGGACTTCTCGCTCAAGGCGACCCGCCAGCAGCTTATCGAGACGCTCGAGCTCAAGCAGCGCATCGACCCTGCGGAGCTCGACGCACCGCCCGTGCTCCCCACGGCGGCCGAGATCGAGGAGGAGTTCCTTCCCGGCGGCAGCGTGGGGAGGATGTACTCCTCCTACGAGCGCAGGCCCGAGCAGCTTGCGATGGCGCGCGAGGTGCGCGATGC
>CAMOLV010000010.1 GCA_946619045.1 uncultured Coriobacteriales bacterium
CGCTGGGCATGTGCTTCATGGCCATGTGCACCGACCGCCGCTCCTACTACACCGCCCCCATCAAGGCCCTGGTCAGCGAGAAGTTCTTCGAGCTCTGCGATGTGCTCGGCCGCGACAACGTGGGCATGATCACCGGCGACACCGTGATCAACTCGGAGGCGCCCGTGATCTGCTGCACCGCCGAGATCCTCGCCAACGACGCCCTGCGCTGGGGCGAGAAGGCCGACATCGGCTGCGTCGCCATGGACGAGTTCCACTTCTACGGCGACCGCGACCGCGGCTGGGCGTGGCAGGTGCCCCTGCTCACCCTCCCACACGTGCAGTTCCTGCTCATGAGCGCCACGCTGGGCGATACCTCCGCGATCGCGGGCATGCTCGAGCGCCAGACCGGGCGCCCGGTGGAGTTCGTGCTCGATGCGCCGCGCCCCGTGCCCCTCTCGTTCGAGTTCGTCGAGACGCCGCTCGAGACCACCGTCGAGCTGGCCGTGCGCAAGGGCGCCGCGCCCATCTACGCCGTGCACTTCGCGCAGGACGAGGCGCTCAACAGCGCGCAGTCGCTCGCCAACTACGGCATCTCCACCAAGGAGCAGCGCGAGGCGCTCAAGGACGCCATCGCGGGCACGAACTTCTCGACCGCCTTCGGCAAGACGCTCAAGCGCCTGCTGCTGGCGGGCGTGGGCGTGCACCACGCGGGCATGCTCCCCCGCTACCGCCTGCTCGTCGAGAAGCTCGCGCAGCAGGGCCTGCTCCCCGTGATCTGCGGCACCGACACCCTGGGCGTGGGCATCAACGTGCCCATCCATACCGTGCTCATGACCGCGCTCGCCAAGTACGACGGCCACCGCCAGCGCAGGCTCAACGCCCGCGAGTTCCACCAGATCGCCGGCCGTGCCGGACGCGCGGGATTCGATACCGAGGGCCTGGTCATCGCCCAGGCCACCGAGTACGACATCGAGAACGCCAAGGCGCTCGCCAAGGCGGGCGGCGACCCCAAGGCCGCGCGCAGGATCAAGACCAAGAAACCGCCCGAGGGCTTCGTGGGCTGGAACAAGCAGAACTTCGAGAAGCTCATCGAGGCGCAGCCCGAGGCGCTCAAACCGCACATGAAGGTCACCCACTCGATGGTGCTCGCCGAGTGCGCGCAGGGCGGCCGCGCCATGGATCGCGTCTACAAGATCGTCGAGGATTCCGACCAGACCCCCGCCGAGAAGGCCGCGCTGCATGCGCGCGCCGACGAGGTGCTCGCCACGCTCATCGAGACGGACGTGGTCGAGCCGGTCGACGGCGCCGAGGGAGAGTACCGCCTCACCATCGACCTGCCCGAGGACTTCGCCCTCGACCAGCCCCTCTCGCCCTTCCTGCTCGCAGCGCTCGAGCTGCTCGACCGCGAGGATCCCGACTACGCGCTCAACGTCATCTCGATGGCGGAGGCCACGCTCGAGGATCCCTACCAGATCCTGCGGCGCCTCGAGCGCCTCGCGCGCGACGAGGCCAACGCGCGCATGAAGGCCGAGGGCATCGAGTACGAGGAGCGCATGGAGCGTCTGGCCGACGTCACGTACGCGCGCCCGCTCGAGGATCTGCTCGAGCCCGCCTTCGAGCAGTACTGCGCCGAGGTGCCGTGGGCACGCGACTTCGACCTGCGCCCCAAGTCGATCCTGCGCGACATGATCGAGACGGCGAGCGACTTCAGGGGCTACATCACGCGCGCCGGCATCCCCCGCTCCGAGGGCCTGCTGCTGCGCTACCTCTCCGACGCGTACCGTGTGCTCGACCGCACCATCCCGCCCGAGAAGGTCGACGACCGCCTCGCCGACATCATCTCGTGGCTGCGCGTGGTCGTGCGCACCGTCGACTCCTCGCTCATCGACGAGTGGGCCGGAGCCGGCCAGGGCGGCATCGGCGAGCAGCTGGCGGCGCCCGGAGCCAAGGACGAGGTCGTCCACGACCGCCGCGGCATCACGCTGCTCGTACGCAACGCGCTCTGGCGCCGCGTGAGGCTCATCTCGTTCGACAATGCCCGCGAGCTGGGCGAGCTCGACGCCGAGTGGGGTTGGCGCGAACCGCGCTGGCGCCAGGTGCTCGACGCCTTCTACGACGCCCACGAGGATGTGATCGTCGACGATACGGCACGCCGATGGGAGTATCTCGCCATCGACGAGAAGGACGAGCTGACCGACCACGTGTGGCATGTGCGCCAGACGCTCTGCGACACCGACGAGGACCATGACTTCCTCATCGCGGCGGACGTCGATCTGGACGCCACGCAGGAGACGGGCGAGGTCGTATTCACCAACTACCGCGCAGGCATCTTCGAGGACCTGTAGCACGGAGGCATGATGGACGAGGCGTTCGAGCAGGAACAGGCGCATCTGAGCGAGGTCTACGCCAAGCTCGAGCAGATCCGCGACGATCTCACGGCCGACATCGAGAGCGACCATGAGGGCGCCGCGCAGGATCTGCGCGACATGAGCGAGGAGATCCGCTTCAACTTCTCGAGCCACGACGAGACCATGGAGACGCTCGCCGCCATCGAGACGCTGAACAGCGTCATCGACGCCTACAACCAGTACCACGACTTCAAGCTCGACGAGCTCAGGCGCGCCATCCTGCTGCTGCGCCAGCCGTACTTCGCCAAGGTCACGCTCAAGATGCGCCCCGGCAGGCCCCCGCGCGACGTCTACATCGGCGCCGCCGGCATGACCGACGAGCGCTCGATCCCCTTCATCGTGGACTGGCGCTCGCCCGTTGCCGAGACCTACTACAACCAGCAGATGGGCGAGACGAGCTACCTGGTCGACGGCAAGGTGCGCACCGTCGAGCTGATGCTGCGCCGCCAGTTCGACATCGTGCGCGACAAGCTCAACATGTACTTCGACACCACCGTGGCCATCGAGGACTCGCTGCTCCTCTCGGCGCTCAAGGCCAACCACACCGAGAAGCTCAAGGCCATCACGGCCACCATCCAGCGCGAGCAGAACACCGTGGTGCGCCACGAGGACGTGCCCGTGCTGCTCGTGAGCGGCATCGCCGGCTCGGGCAAGACGAGCGTGATGCTGCAGCGCATCGCCTACCTCTTCTACAACGAGCGCAAGACGCTCGATCCCAAGCAGGTCTTCCTGTTCACGCCCAACCAGATGTTCGTGCGCTACATCGACACCGTGCTGCCCACGCTGGGCGAGTCGAACCCGCAGACCGTCACCTGGGACGGCTTCATGGCATCGCTCGGGCTCTCGGACCGCAACTCCGGCGCAGAGGGCGATGCCGCGGAGCTCGCCGAGCTCGAGGCCGCCGTGTCCGGCATGGAGATCGAGCAGGCGGACCTGCGCGAGATCGCCATCGACGGGGTGAAGCTCCTCACCACGGCGCAGATCAAGAATGCGCTCGACAAGTTCAGCCGCATTCCCGTCGGTCCGCGCCTCGCCGCGCTCGTCGAGGAGGAGCTCCACGAGAAGCTCGAGCGGCGCTTCGACGCGCTCGCCAAGGACGACGAGATCCAGGAGGAAATGCTCGGCCTCGACATCGACGACCAGCTCGAGTACTTCGACTCCACCATCGCGCCCTACGACGAGGAGGAGACCCGCGCGCTCGCCCGCATCTACGTGTCCAAGCGGTTCGCGTCGGCGCACGACGCCATCGACACCGCCGCGTGGCTGCGCATCGACCGCATCGGCATGCGCCTGCTCGGCAGGAGCGACCTCACCGCCGCGGAGTGGCTCTACACCAAGCTGCTCGTGGCCGGCGGCCAGGCCAAGCACGTGCGCTACGTCATGGTCGACGAGGTCCAGGATTACACCGCGGTGCAGCTCATGGTGCTCGCGCGGTATTTCTCGCAGGCGCACTTCCTGCTGCTGGGCGACGAGAACCAGGCCATCTTCGAGCACGCCGCGAGCTTCGACGAGATCCGCGCGATCTTCTCGAAGGTCCATGGCGACGTCGCGGAATGCGCGCTCACCACGAGCTACCGTTCGAGCCCCGAGATCACCGCGCTCTTCGCGAGCCTGCTCGACGAGGGCGTGGCGCGCAACCTCTCGTCGGTTCAGCGTGAGGGAACGAAACCGCAGGTCATCGTCGCACCCGATCGCGATGGGTATCTTGCCGAGCTGCGCCGGCTTGTCGAGGAGGCCTCCGGGGAGGACGGCCTCGCCGCCATCATCGTGCAGCGCAAGGAGACCGCGCACTGGCTGAAGAAGCAGCTCGGCGACAGCGTGCGCGCGCTCGAGCGCACCGACACGCTACCTGCGCGCGGCGTGGTCCTGCTCACGCTGGCGCTCGCGAAGGGCCTCGAATTCGACCAGGTCATCGTGGCGGATGCCGATGGGCGCGATTATCCCGAGACGCCGCTCGCGCGCAGACGCCTCTATACGGCGATCTCGCGCGCCATGCACAAGGTCGCCCTGCTCGCACAGGGAGAGCTCACGCCACTGATGCAGGAGCCGTAGGCAGGCTTGGACCTTCGCGATAGTCGTGGGACCTTCGCGATGGTCGAGGCTGCAGGGGGCTATCCGAGCGGGACCTTCGCGATAGTCGTGGGACCTTCGCGATGGTCGAGGCTGCAAGGAGCTATCTGGGTAATGCAGAATACCCAAGAAAGAAATGCAGCCGCAGGTAGAGCGGCTGTTTTTATGCCCAGTCCAGCCGATTCCCAAAAATCGGTCCAGCCGGCAGATCCGACCATCTGTTCGAGGTGCGGCGAATCGGCGAACGGTGAGCCAGCGTAGCCAATACCGTTGTCCGACAGTCTTCGTTGCGGGCTCCTGTATCGGGCGCCATCGCCGGATGAGGGCTGTGCCTCTTTGCTGGTTCTTTCGCATCCGAATCCAGCCGCTTTTCATGCTCTTTGCAAAAGGCCCAGCACCTCTTTGCGAAGGCATGACGCATTCCAACCAAGCGAACGGTTAAATGGCTTCGCCGGGTTACCCCGGCGTATGGACAACCCTAGTGAGGAGAGTGGAATGAACTTTAGCAAAGAGAACGAAACGAGCATGGTCGCAGCGCTGCGCACCAAGGCAATCAACGCTATGGCGGTCGCGCTGGCGGCAGCGCTCCTGATGATCGTGCTGGGAGCATGCTCGAAGAGTGCCAAGTCCAACGAGGACGGAACCCTGTCCGGTACGGTGTCGACCAACGGCTCCACCTCCATGGAGCGTGTCGTCGGCTGTCTCGCCGAGGCGTTTATGAGCGAGAATCCCGATGTGACTATTACCTACGACGCGACAGGCTCGGGCACGGGTATCGAGTGCGCGAGCAACGGCACATGTGACATTGGCCTTGCATCACGCGACTTGAGCGACTCCGAGACGGGTCTTACGGCGATACCTGTGGCGCTGGATGGCATAGCCGTCATCGTGAGCCCTGGCGCTGGTGTCGATGACCTACGTCTCGACGACGTCCGTGCCATCTTTACAGGTGAGGTCACCAACTGGAGCGAGGTTGGCGGTGCCGACCTGCCGATATCGTGCATCGGCCGCGAGAGCGGCTCGGGTACGCGCGACGGCTTCGAGTCGGTTACTGGCACGGATGACGCGTGCGTGCTCGACCAGGAGCTCACTTCGACAGGTGCGGTCATCACGGCTGTGTCCAGCTCGAGCAACGCCATCGGTTATGTCTCCCTCTCGGCAGTCGAGACGAACGAAAGTGTGCAGGTCGTAACCATTGACGGCATCGCCTGCACCGAACAGACGGTCATTGACGGCAGCTATCCGATCCAGCGGCCCTTCGTCTTGGTCATACGCGAGGATGCCGAGCTCTCTGAGGCGGCCCGGGCGTTCGTGGACTTCGCGACGAGTGACTCGGCCGCCGACCTCATCCGCGACGCGGGCGCCATACCTGTCGTCTAGGCATCCGCCGAGACGACCCGTGAGCCTAACAGAACCCGGAGACATCGATATGAACCCAAAGAAGTCCATCGTTGAGAAGACGTTCCAGGGAGTCTTCTTCGTCTGCGGCGTCTTGTCAATCGCCCTGGTGGCAGGCATCGCCATATACCTGATCGTGTCGGGCATCCCCGCCATAGCCGAGGTCGGCCCCGCGCGGTTCCTGCTTGGCCAGACATGGAATGCGGGAAAGGGGGAGTTTGGGATTCTTCCCTTCATCCTGACCAGTATCCTCGGGACGCTGGGGGCGCTTGCGCTTGGCATTCCCTTGGGGGTGTTCGCGGCAGTGTACCTATCCAAGTTCGCGGGCAAGAGGCTGGCGCGCGTCATCCGCTCGGCCGTCGAGCTGCTCGCGGGCATTCCGTCCGTCGTATACGGCCTTGTGGGCATGATCGTGCTCGTCCCTGCCGTGCAGAGGGCCTTCTCGCTTTCGAGCGGCGCGACCCTCCTGACCGCCTCCATCGTGCTTTCGGTCATGATCCTGCCCTACATCATCAACGTGACCTCAACCGCGCTGGATGCCGTTCCGAAGGAGTACGAGGAGGGATCGCTGGCCCTCGGTGCGACCGAGACCGAGACCTACTTCAGGGTCTCGCTGCATGCGGCCCGCAGCGGCGTCGCCGTGGCGATCATCCAAGGCGTCGGACGCGCTCTCGGCGAGGCCATGGCGATCATCATGGTCTCGGGCAACGTGGCCAACATGCCCCATCCGCTTGGGTCGGTGCGCTTCCTGACCACCGCAATCGTGAGCGAGATGTCATACGCCCCGTACGGCAGCCTGCACCGAAACGCGCTCTTCTCCATCGGGCTCGTGCTGTTTGTCTTCATCGTGCTGGTGAACGTGGTTCTCAGCCTCGTCGTGCGTCCCAAGGAGGCATGATGGAGAGCCGTGCCTCAAGGAGGCGCCGCATCTCGGGCGCCATGCTGCATGCGTTTGCGTTTGGCAGCGGTGCCGTCGTCTGCCTGGTGCTCGCACTCATCATCGGATACATCTTCGTCCGCGGCATTCCGGGCATCACCGCGGAGTTGCTCACGACGCAGCCGAGCTACATCCACGACACCATCGGCGTCCTCCCCAACATCCTCAACACGCTCTACATCGTGCTTGTAGCCATGGCCGTCGTGATTCCTCTTGGCGTCTGTGCGGCCGTGTACCTCAGCGAATACGCGACCAACCGTCCGCTGGTTCGCCTCATCAGCTTCGCGGTCGAGACGCTCACGGGCATTCCGTCTGTGGTCTTCGGCCTCGTGGGCATGCTGTTCTTCATCCAGATGATGGGCTTCAGCGCCGGCGTCCTTTCCGGAGGCCTCACGCTGGCGGTCATGGTGCTGCCGACTATCATCAGCAACACGCTCGAGAGCCTGCGGGCCGTTCCAGACGCCTATCGCGAGGGGGCGCTTGCCCTTGGGAGCGGCAGGTGGCACATGGTGCGCACCGTGGTGCTCCCCAATGCGCTCGACGGCATCGCGACGGGCTGCATCCTCGCCGTCGGCCGCATCGTCGGTGAGTCCGCGGCGCTGCTCTACACCGCAGGGTTCGGGATCGTTCTCAACGGCTTCATGACAGCCCTACAGTCGTCAAGCGCGACTCTGACCGTGGCCCTGTACATCTATGCGACGGAGCGTGGCGAGCTGACGGTTGCCTTTTCGGTGGCAACCATTCTCATGGTCATCACCATGCTGCTCAACCTGGCGACGCACACGGTCTCATCCAAGCTCGGTGAGAAGGAGAAGGAGCATGAATAGCTTCGATGTAGTTGGGCTCGTTCTCAACGACTTCATGACCGCCCTCCAGTCGTCAAGCTTGACTTTGACCGTGGCCCTGTACGTCTATGCGGCGGCACGTGGCGAGCTGACGGTTGCCTTTTGGGTGGCAACCATTCTCATGGTCATCACCATGCTGCTCAACCTGGCGATGAATACGGTCTCATCCAAGCTCGGTGAGAAGGAGAAGGAGCATGAATAGCTTCGATGTAGATATCCTGAACCTGTGGTACGGGGACAACCACGTGCTCCATGACGTCTCCCTTGGCATTCCAGCGCGGCGGGTTACCGCCCTCATCGGCCCGAGCGGCTGCGGAAAGTCGACGTTCCTCAAGTCACTGAACCGCATGCTCGACCTGGTGGAGGGCGTGCGCATCGAGGGAAGCGTCCTGTTCGATGGGCAGGACATCTATGCCCCTGGGGTGGATGTCACGACCCTGCGAAAGAACGTCGGCATGGTCTTCCAGAAGGCCAACGCATTTCCCATGAGCATCTACGACAACATCGCGTATGGCCCCAGGATTCATGGGGTCCGCAAGCGAGGCGAGCTCGACGAGCTGGTGGAGCGGTCCTTGCGTGACGCAGCCCTGTGGGACGAGGTCAAGGACCGCCTTACGAAGAGTGCCTTGGGCCTGTCCGGCGGACAGCAGCAGCGCCTGTGCATAGCGCGCGCCTTGGCGGTGGGGCCGCAGGTGCTCTTGCTCGACGAGTCGACCAGCGCCCTCGACCCCATCTCGACGGAGAAGATCGAGGAGTTGGTGAGCCGGCTCAAGAGGGACTACACGGTGGTCATGGTCACACACAACATGCAGCAGGCGCTGCGCGTCTCGGATTACGCCGCGTTCTTCTTGTTGGGTGACCTGGTGGAGTTCGCGCCGACCGAGCGGTTGTTCAACAGCCCAGGGGATCGAAGGACCGCCGACTACGTCTCCGGGCGGTTCGGCTGATTCCACTTTGCCTCGCGTGCCGCGGGCAGCATGACTACGAAGCGTGCCCCGCCCAGCTCCGAATCTTCGACCGACGCCCTTCCACCCAGCGAATGGGCAGCGTTTCTCACGATGGCGAGTCCGAGGCCGGTGCCGCCCGTCTCGCGCGAACGCGAAGGATCGATGCGATAGAAGCGCTCGAAGACGCGCTCACGCAGCTCGGTGGGTATGCCGGCTCCGTTGTCTGAGACCGAGAGCACGATTGTGTCGCCCTTGCGCTCGGTCCGAACCTCGACGCGTCCACCGCCGTAGCGAAGGGCATTCTCGAGCAAGTTGCGGACGATGCGCATGGCGACCGGTGTCGCCCCCCACACGGTCATGCCCTCGGGACAGTCCACCAGCACCTCCGCCCCCTGTGTGTTGGTGACGGGCTTGAGCTTGTCGCACACGTCGCGGCACACCTCCGAGAGGTCGATCAGGTACGAGTCGCCAAGGGCGCCCTCGTCGAGGGTCGAGAGGAAGAGCACGTCGTCGATGAGGACTCGCATCGACTCGGACTCCTCCCTGATCAGGCTGGCGAAACGCTGCGTCTCCTCGGGGCCTGTCACGCCGCTCTCGATGAGCTCGGCATAGCCGCTGATGACCTGCAGGGGAGATTTCATCTCGTGGCTCACGTTGCCGGTGAACTCGCGCCTGATGCTTACGGCGCGCTCGAGCTGGTCGTTCTGTGCGACGAGGCCGGCTCTCAGGGCGTCGATCCTCGTCAACAGCGGCTCGATCTCGGCATAGGCCGTGCTTTCCAGCGGCTCGTCCAGGTTGACCTGCAAAAGCGGTGTGACCACTGAACGCGTGATGGCGCGTGCGAGCACGGCCGACAGGGCGACCGCGAGCAGTGCCGCGAGGGCGAGCGGGGCGAGAAGACTGCTGAGATAGTAGGGGAGTGAGGTCCGTGTCTCGGCGAGCCTCAGGACGATTCCGTCAATGACTTCGTCTGCGGCATACAACGTGTCGGTGCCCATGGTCTGCGACCTGCGAAGCACGATCGACTGTCCCTGATCGCGGGCCTCCATGACTTCCTCGCGGCTGTTGTGGTTTGCCATGGCGCTCTCGTCGGCGTGCGTGTCATACAAGATCTCGCCGTCCGCCGCGATGAGGGTGATGCGCGTATCGGCTAGGGTGACGGAGGAGAGCCGCTCCTCCATCTCGTGGGTGTCCAGACCGACGAGGGCATCGGCCAGCGCGTCTGCCTGAAGCGCCAAATGTCTCTCCGCGTTTCCCTCGTATACCTTCCAGCTTGCTGCGACCACCGTTGTCGCCGCCGCGAGAAACGACAGCATGGCAAGCGAGAACAGCGTCGCCAGCAGACGGCTCGAAAGCTGTTTGCGCTCTGTTCGCCCGTTCAAGGCTTCTCTTCCCTGGCAAGGCGATAGCCCACGCCGCGGACCGTCTCAATGGCGTCGCCCGCACCCGCGCAGGCATTGTTGAGCTTGCGTCGGAGCGTCTGTACATGGGTGTCTAGGGTCCTGGTGCTTCCGACGAAGGTGATGTCCCAGATGTCCTCGAGGAGCCGAGCGCGCGTGAAGGCTTGGCCCGGGCTGCCCATGAGCTTGCGGAGCAGCTCGAACTCCTTCAGCGTGAGGTCGAGCTCCTCGTTGCCAGCGAAGGCGCGGTGATCCTTGGCCGAAAGCGAGAGGCATCCGACGGTGACCGTGTCATCGGCTTCGCTATTATTGGAGGCGATCATGGCGGGCCTTCTGAGAAGCGCTCGGCACCTACTCGTGAGTTCCATCATCCCAAAGGGCTTGGCGAGGTAGTCGTCTGCGCCTGAGTCCAAGGCTAGAACCTTGTCGAATTCGGAATCCTTGGCCGTGAGCATCATGACGGGGATCTGCCGAAGCTCGGGAACGCTGCGTATCCAGGCGAGAATAGACAGCCCGGTCTCGCCCGGGAGCATGATGTCGAGCAGAACCAAGTCGGGCGGTTCCCTGAGACAAGCGTCTCGAAAGTCGTCTGCGCCTGTGAACCCGCGGATATCGAGGTTCTGCGCCGTCAGGGCATATAGGACCAGATTTCGGATGGCCTGGTCATCCTCCACGTAGTAAATCATGGTCACAGTGTAACGTGACGGGTGCGTGTTCCTGGCAAGACCAATGTCAAATCTCTGCAAAGTCAGGAGCGCTCTCACCCTTCCGCGTCTTCTGCCCTCTTGTCCAGGCAGCTGGGATGGATTTGGTGGATGAGAAAGACGAAAGAGAACATAGCGCTTTTCACACCGTTTTACCTGCGGCTTTGCAGCGAAAGCTGGGGATTTGGCTCTGCTGAGAGGCGAGATACAATTCCACGACCCAAGAACCTGATCTGGGCATATCCGAAAGGCCCAAGCGCGGCCTACCCGCCCTTTATCCTGCGGCGGTGTAGAGAATCGTCGTGGGGAGCAGGAACAGATAGGGTGCCGTGATGATGGCGAGGCGGATCGCCGCCTTCTGCGCGTGCTCGCGGTCGAGCGCCGAATTGTTGAGAATCCAACGGTCGAGGAAGAAGATGCAGATGCCTGCCACGATGATCGCGACGACCGTGATGGCAAAGGCGATGGGATTGCCGAACGGGTTGAACCCCAGCGCCGAGCCGATCTCGACCAGTACATCGTCCTCGAACTCACCGAGGATGACCATGGCGATGATGAGGACCATCGTTCCCATGAAATCCGAGATGAACCCGATCGCGCAAACCTTCCAGACGTTCTTCTTGCAGAACTCCGAACAATCCTCCATATCCTTGAGGCTCCAGCGCAGCACGAGGTAGTCGATCAGGAAGTTCGCCGGAATCAGGATGACCCAGAGCCAGCTGGGGAACCAGACGAGCAGCCAGATGGGCAGCAGCAGGTTGAGGACGGGGAACGACCTTCTGTATTTGAAAGCGGACTTACGCATGCAGACCTCCATCAGCGGGTGATGAGCAGATATTCTAGAACACCGTAGAGTGCGACGATGGCGAGGCAGTTCAACACGATGGGCACAGCCCGCGCGGCGAGCATGCCCACGAACTCGCGGAGAAACGCGTTGGGCCAGAAGTAGAGCTTGGTGGGCGCCGCGATGCCCTCGGCGTCCATGCCCGCCATATGCGCGAACACATAGCCGCGCAGCACATGGTAGTTGGTGGTCGAGAACGCGATCGTCGGGTCGGCGCCGGCGGCGTCGGCCTCGATGACCTTTGCGGAGAAGGCCATGTTCTCGCGCGTGGTGGTGGACTTGTCCTCCTGGAGAACGCGCGGCGCATCGGCGTGCTCGGCGATATACCGCGCCATCGAAGCCGCCTCGGAGCAGGCCTCGTCGCTCCCCTGCCCGCCGCTCGGCACGAACGTGGGCGCCGCATGCCCGGAGGCCGCCTGACGCTCCGCGAAGCCGAGCGCCGCATCCGCGCGTCCCGCGAGCAGCGGGGTGGGCGTACCGTCCGCACGCAGACCGCAGCCGAGGATGACCAGGTAGTCGCGCGGGAACGACGGCGTATGCAACGCCGCGAGCAGCGCCGTGATGCAGACGCCCAGGAACAGCGCCACGCCGTAGGCGAGCACCGCGGCAAGCGCCGAGTCGGCGAGGACGAAGATGACCGGATCGGTGATGAACTCCCACATGTGCTGGTGGAAGCCCCTCATGCCGAAGAAGGCCACCGCGAACACGATAGTCGCGATCACGCCGAGCAGGTTGGTGAACGCCCTCCCCTCTCGCCGCAGCAGCACGACGTTCGAGAGGCTCACGAACACCGCGATGAGCGCCACGGGGATGGCCATGACCTCGACGAAGCTGCTCATGATAGCGACCGCAGCCTGACCGAACTCCGAGAAGGTCGGGAATGCCCCGCTCAGGAAGAGCGCCGCGAACTGGATTGCCAGGAGGCAGAAGAACAGCGCGCCGCCCACGTAGGCGGCAAGCTCGTATCCATACCACGACAGACGCCGCAGCGAGAGCACCGCGCTCAGGCACAGCACGCCGGAGGCGCCGGCGATGAGGATGAGGCTCACGCAGATGTACTCCCAGCCCATCATATCGAAGCCGTTCACGATGAGGACGCCGCTGTCGGAGGTCTGGAGCTCGAACATGCCGCCCGTGTCCTCGAACCCGACCAGGACCATGCCCTTGCCGGGCTCGCCCGCCCTGAACATGATGTGGGGGATGCCCTCGTCGTCCACCCAGGTCTTCTCGACCGTCGCCATGCCGGACGGCTCTATCTGGATGTTCTGCTCGGTCATCTCATGATCGGCATACTCGGGAAACGCCAGGTCATACGTGACGCCCACTGCACGGATATGCGCACGCGAGATGAGCGCGCACGCGATGATCAGCGGGACGAGCACGAGGAACCGTAGGCCCACGCGGGCGGCCTCGGCCTTGGTCTTCTCGAATCGTTTGGACAAACGATCAGCTCCTCGAGCGATGCGGGCGGAAAATACTCTCACATCATGATAGCGGTACCGCAGCATCCGACCGCCGTCCCTGCCGCAAGCCGTCTGCGTCCCACCGAAATACGTTACCCGATAAACCATGCAAATGCACCGTATACTATGCCTAATGCATACAAATGCACACTGACGAACGGTAGAATAGCCGCATCAGCATCCCCACCAGCAGAGAGGTGGTCGACATGCGCAAGCATCTCGCGCTCTTGGCAGCACTTTTCCTCGCCATCCTTGCCCTGCCGGCATGCGGAGCCCCCGCGACGCTGCCCGACGAACCCTACGAGCCGGTCGAATACCGCCTCTACCCCGCTCCCGAGGGGGCCTACGTGGGCGACACCATGCCCTTCGTCACCGAAGACGGCGTGCTCGAGCTCTACTACCTGTATGACACGGACCACAACGGGCAGGGCTACCACCCCATCTACATGTACTCCACCACGGACCTCTGCTCGTACGAGGACCACGGCCTCATGCTCAACTTCGGCCTGATGTCAGACCCCGACCCCGCCATCGGCACGGGATCGGTCATGCAGGATCGCGACGGCCTCTACCACCTCTTCTATACCGGCCATAACGATACGGGCAACAACGGCAAGGGCCGCGAGTGCGTCATGCATGCCACGAGCACCGACCGCGTGAACTGGACCAAGATCCCCGAGGACACGTTCTTCAGCCCCGATGGCTACTCCAAGGACGACTTCCGCGATCCCGAGGTCTTCTGGTCCGATGCCGACCAGTGCTACTGGATGCTCATCGCCGCGCGCGACAACGTCCAGGGAGGCGTCGTCGCCAAGTACACCTCCACCGATCTCAAGACGTGGGACTTCCAGGGCAACCTCTTCGCACCGCACGACCAGTTCATGCTCGAGTGCCCCGACCTCTTCGAGATGGGCGGGACGTATTACCTCACCTACAGCTGGGACTGCGTGACCTACTACGCGATGGCCGACTCCCCCGACGGCCCCTTCACCACCCCCAGGAACAACGTGCTCGACGGCACCGGCTTCGTCTTCTACGCCGCCAAGACCGCCGAGCTGAACGGCGTGCGCTACCTCTGCGGATGGCTCGGCCGCGCGGGCCTCACCTCCGATTCGGGCATCTACCAGTGGGCGGGCAACCTCCTCAACCACCAGCTGATCAGGCATGACGACGGCACGCTGGGCGTCTGCGCCCCCGAGACCTTCTCGTCGGTCTTCACCCAGGAGAAGCCGTTCCAGGCGGTGAAGAAGGAAGGTTCCGTCAAGATCAAGGACACGACCATCACGCTCTCCGCCGAGGACGACGCCTTCGCGCTCGCCGACATGGGCACGCGCCCGGCGACGATGATCCTCGAGTGCGACGTGACGCTCGATGCCGACGGCCGCGCGGGCTTCGCCTTCGGCGGCAGCGAGGCCGACGAGACCTACACCGCCCTCTGCCTCGATGCCGAGCGCGGGCTCGTCCACTATGAGGGATACCAGATCTCGCAGCTCGCCCTGTTCGACCCCCAGTGCTACACGCGCTTCGACTTTGCCGAGGGCGAGACCTACCACGTGACGCTGGTCTGCGAGAACGAGATCGTCATCACCTACATCGACGGCGTGAAGGCGCTGAGCTGCCGCATCAACCACTCCACCGGCGGCGCCCACATCGGCGTGTTCTCCGATGGCTGCAACGCGGAGTTCTCCAACTTCAGCATCAGGCTCCCGCAGTAATGCCGGCAGGGCCGCCGCGCTCGAGCGGCGGCCCTGTGCTTAAAATTGAGCTGCTTGATCGCCTACCGCATCGGATGGCCATGGTCCGCATCAAAGCGTCGCTGCATGCTCTTATCGCGCTGCCCCTCCTCGTGGCAGCTGGATTTCGCCGAGAATCCCGAGCTGCTCGAGGCGCTGTTCTGCGTGAGATAGACCGCCGCCTCAGCGCTGCTCCGCGGGCACCCGGTTGACGATGATGATGCCCGTCGAGACCAGCACGAGCGCGATCACGTAGCGCACAGGGTCGATGAACTGCGCTTCTCCGAGCAGGATGGCCGAGAGCACCACGCCGAACACCGGGTTGGTGAACCCGAAGATGGCGACGTGCGAGATGGGGTTGCGCTGCAGGAGCATCGACCAGAGCGAGTAGGCGCATGCCGAGAGGAACGCCATGTAGGCGAGCAGGGCGATGGCCGCAGGGCCGCTCGGATGCAGCGACCCGCCCGCCGCGAGGCCTGCGACGAGCAGCGTGAGACCGCCCACCATGAACTGCCAGCCGCTCAGCATGACCGGATCCTCGTCCTTCGAGAAGATCCGGATGAGGCAGGTCGAGATGGCGCCCGCCAACGCGGATAGGAAGATGAACCCCTCGCCGGTGAGCGAGAACCCGAACCCGCCCGAACCGCCGAGATTCACGAGCACCACGCCTGCGAAGCCCACGATGCAGCCGATCACCTTGCGCGAGGTGAGCTTCTCCTGGTGGAACGCCAGCGCACCGAGGAGGATCGCCAAAAAGGTGGCGCTCGACTCCATGATGGAGCTGCTCACGCCGGCCGCGCGCGACAGGCCGGGATAGAAGAAGAGGTACTGCAGGGTGGTCTGGAAGAGGCTCAGGATGAGGATGGGCTTGGCGGAGCTCTTGCGCGGCAGCAGCGGCTCGCGGCGGATGATGCTCATGATCAGGACCACGAGCACGCCCGAGAAGAAGAAGCGCGTGCCGGCGAAGACCAGCTGCGAGGCGGTGTCGCCCTGCTCGATGCCGAAGAGCCCGTAGCCGATCTTGATGGCGGGGAACGCGCTGCCCCAGAGCAGGCACGCGATGAGCGCACCGGTGATGACGCCGGGCGTGGTGGCGAGGAAATCGTGATTCTGCTCGGACAAGTCAGCAGGCCTCTCGGAACGGCATGGGTTGATAACAGTGAAGAGTGTAAGCGATAAATGGGTTATGCCGCTGTCCGACGATGGCGATAGAATCTTACCCAAGATGAAGCTTTCGGGAAAGGACCAGCAATGAGATCATCGCTTGCCAAACTCGCGACAGCCTGCCTGGTTTGCGCCGCCGCCCTCGCGGGATGCTCCAGCCAAGCCACCTTCACCCAGGGCATCGGGGGATCATACGCCGAGCTCAACGGCCTCACCAAGACGGTGGAGTGCGATTACTCGCTCCCCTTCGCCAGCGGCGCGATCGACATCGAGCTCGAAGAGGGAACCGTCGACATCGAGATCGTCGACATCCAGCGAATCGGCGTCGATGACGACGATTTTGCCGAGCTCGATACCATCGCCGAGGAGAAGGGCCTCGGGTCAGGCGACCGCATGACGTTCTCCGATGACGATGGCGAGATCCTGCTGCGCATCACCAGCAGCGACGGTGCCACCGGCAAGCTCACGTTCTCCGAGAACTAGCGCGGGCACGCAGATCACGGTGCCATCGACTACACGCGGTCACGGCTGCAGGTGGCCGCCGAGGATACGCGCAGCAGACGCACAGAGGTCGGCGCAGGGACGGCTTGCATAATAGGCTTCCGTACGCTTCTCGGGTGCCGCCTCGCTGGGACCCGCATCCAAGCCGAGCAGCTCGCGGCAGATGATGGAGCCGTTCTCGTCTTTGAACGTACCGGCAAGCTCCTGCACCTTCTCGTACAGGTCTTTCTTGGCATCGTACGCAGCGGGGTCGACGTAGCCCTCGACCAGGCCCAGCACGAGCAGCATCCCCGATACCGCCCCGCATACCTCGCGCATCCTGCCCATCCCGCCGCCGAACGGCGATACCATCCGCGCCGCCGTCTGCGGATCGATGCCATGCTCGGCGAGCACATCGTCGAATGCCCGCACAACCGACTGCGCGCAATTGCATCCATCGGAGAAGTTCTTCCGTGCCAGCTCTTCCCGCTCCGCCGCGTCCATGCGCCCCTCCATGGTCGATCCGCCTCTCACCCGCTAGCTTAGCGCATCATGCCCCACCTGGCGTATGATGCTTGAAGAACCGTCTACCGAGGAGGACGAGATGACGCTGGCCGAACTCGAGAAGCACATCTTGGGCGCCTACGCCGCCGAAACCGACCACCCGATCGAAGGGGACCGCAGCGTCACCGTCTTCATGCGCGCCGATAACAAGAAATGGTTTGCCGCGACGAAGAACATCGGGTGCAAGTTCGTGGATGTGGACCGCCCGGGACGCATCGACATCCTCAACGTGAGGCTCAACCCGCGCATCGTCAAGACGCTCCGCGCACGCGAGGGGTTCAAGCCCGCGTGGAACATGAACCAGAACAACTGGATCACCGTCCTGCTCGACGGCACGGTGGCGGACGACGAGATCCTCTCCCTGATCGACAGCGCCTTCAACGAGACGGGGATCAAGGGCAGGAAGCGCTAGCCTGCCGCTTCTACTCCCCTATGCGGGTGTGGAGCGCGAGCACGTAGGCCTCCGCATCGTCCTTGTACGGCACGCAATGCCGCAGTGGGTCAAGGCCCGGTGGATCGACGGCGTTCTGCAACCGGCCAAGCTCTATCACATTGCCAGCGCAGGGCTTCTCGA
>CAMOLV010000011.1 GCA_946619045.1 uncultured Coriobacteriales bacterium
CGCGCCTGCGCACGCCGGAGAAGATCACCATGGCGAGCAGGAAGCCCAGGCCGGCACCGAGACCGGCGACCAGCGCCTGCGGATAGGTGTAGCCCTCGTCGATGGCGAGGATGCACACGCCCAGAACCGCGCAGTTGGTGGTGATGAGCGGCAGGTACACGCCCAGCGCCTGGTACAGCGGCGGGATGAACTTCTTGATGACCATCTCGAGCAGCTGGACCACCGTGGCGATGACCAGGATGAACGCGATGGTCTGCAGGTATCCCAGACCCCAGGCGTCGAGCAGCTGCTGGATGGGCCACGTCACGGCGATGGCGATCACCATGACGAGCGTCACCGCGGCGCCCATGCCCACGGCCGAGTCGAACTTCTTGGACACGCCCAGGAAGGGGCAGATGCCCAGGAAGCGCACGAGCACGTAGTTGTTGACCAGGATCATGGAGAAGAGAATCGATGCGTACTGCGCCATCATGCATCAGCCTCCTCGGAGATCGTTTCCACACCGACGATGACCGGCGTCTCGGCCTCGGCCTCGATGACGGCGGCCTCGATGCGCTGCATGAGCTCGTCGTTGGTGCAACCGGGGTCGGCGGGGTCGCCCAGACCGCAGGCGATCGCGCAGCCGTCGCAGGGGCTGTCGGGAGCGGCCTCGACGGGACGTCCCTCCTTGCGTGCACGGCTCTGCTCGAGCCACACGGATGCGGCGATGAGGACGCCGAGCACCGCGAAGCCGCCGGGAGGCGTGACCATGATGATCATGGGCTCGATGAAGTCAGGCATGACCTGGAAGCCCAGGAGCGTGCCGGCACCAAGAAGCTCGCGCACGGCGGACATGAGGGTGAGCGAGATGGTGAAGCCCACGCCCATGCCCAGGCCGTCGAGCGCGGAGGCTGCGGGCCCGTTCTTGGACGCGAACATCTCGGCACGGCCGAGCACGATGCAGTTGACGACGATGAGCGGCAGGTAGATGCCCAGCGCGTCGTTGAGCGCGGGCAGGTACGCCTCGACGATCATCATGACCAGCGTCACGAAGCTCGCGATGATGGTGATGAACGCGGGGATGCGCACGGAGTTGGGGATGACCTTGCGCAGAAGCGACACCACGACGCCCGAGCACACGAGCACGAACGTGGTGGCGAGGCCCATGCCCAGGCCGTTGGTCACGGCCGTGGTGACGGCAAGCGTGGGGCAGAGGCCGAGCATCTGGCGCAACGAGGGGTTCTCGGTGAGGAGGCCCTTGGAGAAGATCTGCCAGGGCGTCTCGCGCACGGCGGATTCGTTAGCCATTCTGCACCTCCTCGAACACGGTGGTTGCGATGTTGAAGGCCGAGAGGGCGGCCTTGGACGAGATGGTGGCGCCGGAGATGAGGTCGACCTCGGAGGCGTCGAGCGCAGCGGCGGGCTTGCCCACATACTGGCCGATGTAGCTCTCCTCGGCGATACGGCTGCCGAGGCCCGGGGTCTCGCTGTTGGACATGGCGGTGATGCTGGTGACCTCGCCGTCGGGCGAGAAGGCCACCGCGATGGGCACCTGGCCGCCGTAGCCCTTGGACTGGGCCACGATCACGTAGCCCACGGCGTTGCCGGAGCCGTCGACGGCGCGCAGGGCCGCGGTGCAGCCCTCGACGCTGGTCTCGAGCTCCTCGAAGGAGGCCGCCTCGGGCACGAGCGCCGCGTAGGTGGCCTGCGCCTTGGCCTCCACCTGGGCGGCCGCGAGCGGGGCGGTGACCTGGTGCACGATGCCCAGCAGGATGCCGGCGACCACGCAGATGGTCACGAGCACCACGACGGGCATGAAGGAGAGCGGCTGCTTGGCCGCGCTGTTCTCGTTACTCATGCTTGGCACCTCCCTTGCGCTTCTTCTCGCCGCCGATGGGCGTGTTGCGCGTGAGGGCGTCGATGTGGCTGACCCAGAGGTTCATGAACAGGATCGAGAAGGCCACGCCCTCGTTGAGGTTGCCCCAGAAGCGGATGAGGCTCGTGATGATGCCGCAGCCGATGGCGAAGACGATCTTGCCCTTGAGCGTGGCGGGCGAGGTGGAGTAGTCGGTGGCCATGAAGACCGCACCGAGCATGAGGCCGCCCGAGCAGAGCTGCATGAGCACATCGTGGCCGGTGAGCAGGCTCATCAGCGCGACGGTGCCCATATAGACCACGGGGACGTGCCAGGTGACGGTCTTGGTGGCGAGCAGGAACGCGAAGCCGATGAGGATCGCGAGCGCGCTCGTCTCGCCCAGGACGCCCATCTCGGAGCCCAGGAACATGTCCATGAGCGTGATGGCGGGCGCGGTGGGCGAAAGCGCGGTGGCGGAGCTCACCACGTCGGCAGGCGTGAAGGTCACGAGCGGCGCCGCGAAGTTGGTCATCGCCACCGGGAAGGCGACGGCCAGCACGAGGCGGCCGACGATGGCGGGGTTGGCGAAGTTCTTGCCGATGCCGCCGAAGAGCGCCTTGGTGATGATGATCGCCACGAAGTCGCCGATCACGAGCATGTAGATGGGAATCGTGGACGGCACGTTGAAGGCGAGCAGCACGCCGGTGACGGCGGCGGAGAGGTCGTCGACGGTGTTGGGGAGCTTGCGGAGCCTGCACCAGAGGTACTCGAAGCCCACGCATGCGGCCACCGACACGATGGTGACGAGGGCTGCGCGGAATCCGAAGAAGATGACCGATGCCACGAAGGCCGGCGCGAGCGCGATGAGCACGTTGCGCATGACCGACTGGGTGGTATCGGGACTCGAGATCTGCGGCGCGGGCATGAGCACCAACGGGCGCTTCGCCTCGGCCTGGATGGTATCTGCCATGGCTATCCCCTCGCCTTCCTGCGCTCGGCCTTGAGGAGGCTGCCCGCGAGGCCGACGGACTGAGTGAGCGGCTGCTTGGCCGGGCACACGTAGGAGCAGATGCCGCATCCCACGCAGAGGTCGGCCATGAGCTCGTTGAGCGCGGCGGTGTCGCCCTTGCGGTACGCCTTCTGGATGTCGATCGGCGCGAGGTGCATGGGGCACGAGCTGATGCAGCGGTCGCAATGGATGCACGCCGTGGTGGGCGCCACCTGCGTGAACGCCTCGCTGAGGGCGAGCAGGCCGCTCTGCTGGCGGATGACCGGGTAGTCGAGGTCGATCTGGGTGGTGCCCATCATGGGGCCGCCCGCGATGACCTTGGCCGGCTCGCAGGAGAGGCCGCAGTAGTCGAGGATCTCGCGCGTGGGCGTGCCCACGTAGACCATGAGGTTCATGGGGTTGGCGATGGCGTCGCCCATGACGGTGATGCGGCGCTGGATGAGCGGCATGCCCGTGCGCACGTAGCGCGCGATCTCGCCCATGGTGGTGCAGTTGAAGAGGATGGCGCCCACATCGGTGAGGTGGCCGCCGCGCGGGACGGCGCGTCCCATCGCGTTCTTCAGGATGACGCGCGATGCGCCCTGCGGATAGCGCGCGGGGAGCTCGAGCACGTCGATGCGCGGGTCGTCCGCCGCCATCTGGCGGAGCAGGTCGATCGCCTTGGGCTTGTTGTCCTCGATGCAGATGAGCGAGCGGGGCACGCCGGAGAGGTCGAGGCACAGCTTGATGCCGTCGAGCAGGTCCTGCGGGCGCTCCATCATCTCGCGGTAGTCGGACGAGAGATACGGCTCGCACTCGGCGCCGTTGACCAGCCAGCAGTCGATGCTGCTGAGGTCGGTGTCCATCTTGAGGCCCGTGGGGAAGCCGGCGCCGCCGAGGCCCACGAGGCCGCTGGCCTTGACCGCGGCGACGAGGCTGGCGTAGTCGGTGATGACGGGCGGCTTGACCGTCTCGGCGACGGTCTGCTCGCCATCGGGCTCGATGACGACGGCGGTATCGGAACGGCCGTTGGAGTAGTGGATGGCACGGAGCTCGGTGACGGTGCCGGAGACCGGCGAGAAGATGTCGGCCGTGGTGCGCGCCTCGGCGTGGCCGATGAGCTGGCCCACATCGACATGGTCCTTCTTCTTGACCAGCGGCTTGCACTGGGCTCCCACATGCTGCTGCATGGGCAGGATGACCTGCTTGGGCAGCGGCATCTCTACGGTCTCCATCTCCGCGGTCGCCTTGTTGTGCGGGATCATGAGACCGATGCGGTTGTTCGAGCGCAATCGCTTGGGCGGAGCGCTCTGCTCGGTTGGCATGACGTTGTCCCCCTCTTGGACGAAATTTACGCAGCGTTCCAATGATACCGCGTACGACATGCGCATACATGCGAAAGGAGACAATGTAACACGGTGATTCTTGTGGGATTCGTGATAAACCGGACAAGTTCGGGGCGCTGTCTGCCGCTTGCATAATTGACCCGCAATCAGCGGGGATGCTTGGGTACACTTCACCACATGCTGCTGTACCCGCCTTGCCGGATCCCCGGCATCTGCAACGGGAGGTGTTTCATGGCCCTTCTCGATAGGTTCGCACGCAAACCCCAGGAAACTGCCGCAATCGAAGCCGTCGGAACCGACGCGGGCGATGCCGTCGAGGCCATCGCCCTTCCCGTCCCGGGCGTTCCCAAGGTGGTCCAGGGCACGTTCCGAAAGGCTGAGATCGTGCTCCCCGAGGAGGCGCAGCTCTGCTCGGGCATCGTCATCTACGGCCGCCTCATCAAGACGCTGGCCTTCTCGACCGACCTCTATATCATCCGCAACTGCAACGCCGACGCGGTGCTCGCCGTCGCCCCGTTCACCAACCAGCCGATCATCACCAAGTCGCTGGTGCAGGCCGCCGAGCGCCCGGTCATCACCGGTGTGGGCGGCAACACCACCACGGGCCCCCGCTCGGTGGCGCTCGCCGTCGAATCCGAGGTGCTCGGCGCTTCGGGCGTCATGGTCAACATCCCCGTCAAGGCGCAGGTCATCCGTGCGATCGCCCGGGCGGTCGACATCCCCGTCGCCGTGACCGTCTCGGAGTTCGACGACTACAACCGTGCGCGCATCAATGCCGGCGCGGCCATCGTCAACGTCGCGTCGGGCAAGAACACGCCCGACGTGGTGACCAAGGTGCGCGCGGCGTTCCCCAACATCCCCATCATGGCAAGCGGCGGCCCCACCGCCGCATCGATCGTGGCGACCATCAACGCCGGGGCGGATGCCATCACGTGGACCCCGCCGTCGCTCGACGAGCTCCAGAAAGCCCTCATGGAGGATACGCGCGCCAATTACGAGAAACGCCGCGGGCTGCTGAGGCGCGGCGGCGCAGGCGAGGAACCCCTCGAGCTGCCCGAGCTGGAGCCCGACTCCGAGACGCTCGACCAGTAGCGTGACAAAAGGGGACGGACCCTTTCCGTCACGCTATGCGAGCGGCTCCATGGGCTTCCATGTGGGATCGCGGTAGATCTTGCGCGCATCCTTCCAACCGGCGATCAGGCGCTTGGTGCCCGAGACCAGGCTGCCCCTGTCGACCGCGGCGATGCGGATGAGCTCCTTCGCGAAGGTCGCAGCCGTGCCCAGCCCAAACGCGAAGCGGTTGTAATCGCCGTATTCGCGCAGGTAGCGGGCGATGTAGCCGCGATTGCGCAGGATGTAGTAGCGCGTCATGTCGCTCGTCGAGTTGAGCTGGCGCACGGAGCCCACCGAGACGTTCTTGACCTCGCGGCAGCGTCGCAGCACGAAATCGGGTACGAGGATCGTGCGCACATGGCGGCTCGCCACGTACCCGTAGACCGCATCGTCCCAGTAGATGAAGAAGCGGGGGTCGGGCAGGCCGCACGTCTCGACCACCTTGCGCGAGAACAGGGCGCCCTCGAAGCACATCACGTTCATGGGCTTGGGCTGGCCGTCCTCGAACGTGGACTTCGCCAGCGGGTTGTAGATCCCGAGGCCCTCCCAGAAGTGGTACTGCCAGTAGAAGGGGCCGCCGTCGAAGTCGTAGCGGCATCCCTGGATGACGTCTGCCTGGGCGGTCCATCTGTCGAGGCGCTCGAGGCCCTCGGGCTCGATCGCCACGTCGTCGTCCATCACCCAGAACCACTGGGCTCCGAGCTCGAACGCCCGCTTGACGCCCATGGAGAAGCCGCCGGAACCGCCGGTGTTCTCCGTCATGGGCACGTAGACCGCGCGATGCGTGCCGCCTTCGGCATCGGGCTCGGTCCGGCCCCAGAGCTCGTCGGCGCGCGCGGAGAAGGCCTGCATGAGGTCCGCGGTCTGCGCGGAGTTCTCGTTGTCGACCACGACCACGCGCCACGGGGCGATGGTGGACAGCTCGAGCGATGCGAGCAGGCCCGCCAGGAGGTCCTGGCGCTTGTAGGTCACTATGACGATCGCGGGTTTGTCCATCGTGTGTCCGGGGTCGTATCGGGTGGGCCGTAAACTATTATAGAGGGTACAGGTTTCGGGCTCGCACGGCACCGAGGAGGGCATGTGACGCAGAAGAACCATCTTGTCTCGGTGGTCGTCCCCATCTACAACATGGAGCGCTACCTCGATCAGGCGCTTACGTCGCTCGAGGAGCAGAGCTACCCCTACCTCGAGATCCTCTGCATCAACGACGGGTCGACCGATGGGTCGCTCGCCATCATGCAGGCGCACGCCGACCGCGATGCCCGTATCCGCGTGATCGACAAGGAGAATGCCGGCTACGGCGCCGGCGTCAACCGCGGCATCGACGAGGCGACGGGAGATTGGCTCGCCATCCTCGAGCCCGACGACTGGATCGAGCGCGGCATGTTCGCCGACCTGCTCGAGCTTGTCGACCAATACGAGCCTGGCGCCGTCGACGTGGCCGAGAGCGCATACTGGCGCGTGTTCGAGCGCGCGGGCGAGACCATCAAGGTGCCGTGCGCCTACAAGGGCCGCGTCACCGAGGGCGGTCCGTTCGCCGTGGCCGACGAGCCCGAGCTGCTCCTGCACCATCCGTCGATCTGGTCGGCGATCTACAGGCTGGATTGGCTGCGCGAGAAGGGCATCCGCATGAAGGAGGTCCCCGGCGCGGGCTGGGTCGACAACCCCTTCCTCGTCGAGACGCTCTGCCAGACGCGCGGGATCGTCTACCTCGATACCTGCTACTACTGCTACCGCGAGGACACCACCGAGAAGGCGCTCGCCTTCGCCGAGCGCAACCCGCTGCTGCCGCTCGAGCGCTGGTGCGATATGGCCGACGTGCTTAACCGGCTCGGCGTGGCCGACGAGAGCGTGTGGCGCGCGCAGAACCTGCGCGGCATCACCTACTGCTGCACCGCCATCGAGGCCAACGGGCTCGATTACCCGGGCCTCCGCGACAAGGTGGTCTCGATCTTCTCGGCCATGGACCCTGCGCTGGTGCTCGACGACACGCACATCAAGCCCGCCGAGAAGCGCCTCTTCTGCGAGCTCCTCGGCCTCCCCGACCCCGGCATCTCCGACGCGAGCTATGTGCCGGAACTCGTCAAACAGGCCGCCTACCGCCTGAAGACGACCGGCCTGCGCTTCACCTGGCTCTCGGTCGTCGATTACCTGCGCCGCAGGAGCGCCCGCGTAGGGAAATAGCGCCGCAGCCCGGTCGCCGCAGATCCTTCATATGAGCTGGCTTTTACTATTGGGACAATAGTTTGTTGCGTTTTGTCCAATTAGTAAAAGCCAGCTCAAATACCGCAAACCTAGCTTTTACTATCTGGACAAGCTTTTCGCGACTTTTGTCCAAATAGTAAAAGCCAGCTTCCCATGCCGCCCAATTTCTATTCACCATGCCTCGCTAACCCGTGGAACTCCGAAGGCGTCCATCAAGTTTTGGAACACTGCATCGTTGCAGACATCCGCATACGACATCCTCATGACCGGTATGCGCAATGCGTTGATATGCGACTCGCGTTTTCGTTCGTCAATCAAGATGTCTTCGAGTTCTCGGCCGCTCGTTAGCCCTGGGTCCACGTATTTGCCCTTCCCATCGAATTCCCCGATCAGCTGCCCTTTTCCAGGAAGCTCCCAATAGAAGTCGACGCGGAACCTCTCGCCTTCATCGACGGGATCCGGGAACCATACCTGCAATTCGGGAATAAGATAGCCGTTCATAAGCATCGCTGCGCGGGCAATCGACTCTCCCCCGCTCTCGCTTTTGCCGTTCGAATGCTGGGCGGCAAGACGTGCGGTTGCGAGTCCGCCAGTGTATTTTCCCGAGAAGCTATCGATGATGCCGAGAAGGTCGCCTGGTAGGAGCCCCCTGAGCCTGCAGGCGGAATCAGCAATGGGCAGCCCATGCTTGAAGTCTGATAGGCGCAGGCAGTCATACACCGTTTGCTCGAACGACGTGACGCGGATTCCAGAAACCTCCTCGGAACCGCGCACGCCGACCGAATGGCAGCAGATTCCCTCGTGCTTCGACTTCACGCAATACCCGATGCTCCGGTGAATCAGCTGGAGGTCCGAGTACGAGACATACAGCCCGTATACAAGGGCAGCAGTGAAATGAGAGAACACCCAATCCGGATGCTTCTTCGACAGTGCGCGAACCATATGCAGATGCCTTTTGTCCGGAGTCAAGCTGTCCCAGTATTCCCTTCTCGCAAATATCCCGCGCAATGGGGCGATCAACTTGCCCTTAGAGACAAGATGGTTGTAGTGCCTATGGGCGCTAGCGTTATCGGGTATGAGGCACATCCTCGCAGCCTCGGCCTGGTTCAAGAGGAAATCGTAGTGCTCTGTCACAACTCTGCTCATAGAACCCACCTCCACGCGATCGATGGAGGCTACAGTACAGCTTATGTTGATAAGAATCAACTACTATCTTGATATAATATTTATATTTACCTGCGCTTTTTCTGTCATTTTTCTGACAGCATCGTAAATTATTTCAACTTTATCAGAAAAGCTCGTCAATGGATTGGGAATGGCTCTAGCCTAGCTTTTAGTATCTGGACAATAGTTTCGAAAGGAATGTCCAGATACTAAAAGCCAGCTTTGGACGCCTAGACCCAGCTTTTAGTATCTGGACAAATCAGCCCGCAAGATTGTCTTGAAGATAAAAGCTAGATCCGAAACCCTGAGAATGTCGTCGAATAGCGCGGAGTGATTCTACGAGCGGATATCGAGGGAGAGGGGAAGCCCCGCCCTTTCGCCGAAGATCCTCGTGACGAACGTCGCCCCACCCATGGCGAGACGCACGTTCTGCGCCTTGATGGGAATCGAGAACGCGGAGACGACCATCGAGCGCGGCTTGGTGGCGCTTACGGCAAGCTGCACGTTCCTGCTGCCGATCAGCTCGACCACGATGCGGTGCTTCTCCTCGGCGGGAAGGTCGCAATCCGGTCCGCACACCTTGCCGATGCAGGCGACGACGCGCTCGAGATGGCGGTTGCGGATCACATCCATGCTGACGGGGTCTCCGTCGAGCCCCCAGTAGTGGTAGAGGTCGAGCAGCGTCTCGAAGTGGCGCTCGCATCGCGCGGGCAGCATCGCGAAATCGCCCTGGCTGAGCACGGGGCCCGGATCGGGCGGCACATGGATGGCGACGCCGCCGAGCACGCCCACGCGCTCCACGTCGCGCACGTACTGCGCCATGAACCCCAGCTCGCCGCATGCGGAATCGTCGAGGCGGAGCCCCAGGCGCTCGATGCGCTCGCGCGAGAAGAGCTTGCCCTGCACGATGCCCATCTGACCCATCTGATGCAGACGCCATGCGTTGCTGCGGAACTCATGCTGGCTCACGAACACCTCGGTGGGCGAGACGATCTCGGTCGAGGCGATGGAACCGTCCTGCTTGCGCGTATCCACGCTGAGCCCGCCGAGGGCGAGGTCGAGATAGCTGTCCTGCATGAAGTCGATCATGTCCAGCAGCGCACCGGGCGCGAGCCACGACGTGCCGTCGACGAACGCGACGTAGGTGCCGCGCGCATGCGCGAGGCCGAGGTTGGCGGCGGAGCTCATGGACGGGCTGTCGGAATGCAGCGCGTCGATGCGGACGTCGCGCTCGGCATACGATGCGATGATATCGGGGGTCCGGTCGCGGGAGTCGCAGTCGACCGCGATGATCTCGAACGAGTCGACGCCCTGCGAGACGATGCTCTCGATCGCGCGCTGAGCAGTCGCGGCATCGTTGCGCAGACGCACGATGACCGAGACGAGCGGTGTTCTCACGCGCTTGGTTGCCACGGACGCAATCCTCCTCGCAGAGCCTCTCCCAACACACAGGAGAACAGCGTAGCAATCGCCTGTTTAGCACGTATGGAGTCCGCGTGGGGACTTGGTGAATTCAGTAAACGAGCACTTTTGGGCTGCGAACGGAGCGGAAGCGCATGCGATACCGCCCGCCCACACGGCAAAAAAAGGGCATCTATCTGCGGTTTTACCGAGCTTTATTCGTTGGGGACCAGGATGCCGGTCTGGATGCCGAACGGCACGAGATCGATGCTCACGGTGGCGGGAGCCTCCTCGCCCTCGGCAGGCGCCCCGCCCACCAGCGGCGTGGTCTCCACCTCGAGCGCGCCGACGCCGAGCGTGTTGAGCAGCGCGGCATGCTTCACGATATCCCCCGCATCGAGGTCGGTGCGCATGCTGCGGACGAACTCCTCGTCCTTGCCCACGACCTCGAAGCTGCTCACGCCGTCGAGCCCCATGATGCGATCCCACGGGTTGATCGTGCCCATGATCACATGGTCGGCATAGATGTTGTAGGCGGTCGCCAGCAGGCGCACGGAGGCCTCGGGGCCGAAGGAGCTGAAGAACTCGTTGAAGGCGTACGACGAGCCCTCGGAGTTGACGAGCGTGTTGACCGGCACGTCGACCAGATGCGCGGTGCCGCCCGTGGGGTCGAGCAGCAGCAGCTGCGCGGCGACGACCTTGGGACGCTCGGCATCGACATCGTCGACCTGCAGGAAGAAGATCTTCTCGATGTCGTTCTCGGTGTACTCGAAGTTGCCCTCGAGCGTGGTGGGGCCGGTCTGGTCGTCGAGGGCATCCACCATCATGGGGTCGCCCATGCGGGACTCGATCTGCACATGCCCCCACAGGGTGCGCACGAAGAAGAAGCCCACCGCGCCGATGATGGCGAGCACGGCAAGGCCGATGAGGGGACGGTACTTGGTATCCTTCGGAACGTCGCTGCGTTCGAATCGCTCACGTTTACGAGCCATTGAATGCCTCCCGGAAAAGGTCGTTTAGAAGATGATACCTAAAGACGCCGCAGCTAGGCCGACGAGAACCGCGATGGCATAGACGATGGCCGTGATGCCGAGGTTCTGCTTCAGGTTCGCGTTGGTGCGGAACAGCACGAGCAGGCCGACGCCGCCCGAGGCGAGCAGTCCGCTCAGCATGGGGCCGGTCGCCAGGACGCCCTCCATGTAGAGGTCGGCGATGGCGACGCTGGCGCCGCAATTGGGGATGAGCCCGACAAGCGCCGAGAGGAACGTGGCGCGCACCGGATGCGCTCCGAGCACATCGACGAGCGCCTCCTCCCCCACGCCCTCGATGATGAGGCCGAACACGAACCCGATCACGAAGATGAAGGCCGTGACCTGCACGGTATGGTGCAGGGCGGACCGCACGATGCTCATGATGCCGTGCCCATGATGGTGATGATGGCCATGATCGTGGTCATGGTCATGGTCGGCGGATTCGTCCTCCAGCCCGTCCTCGTCGTCATCGCAGTGGCAGTGCTCGCGCTCGCAGAGCTCGTGGATATGCACGTGGCCGTCTCCGGCGCGGCCGAGGATGCGCGCGATCGCATCGACGATGAAGCCCGCGACAAGGCCGACCGCGGCCTTGGCGCCAACGATCGCGAGCATCTGCGAGATGGGCGCCTGATGGGCGATGAGCACGGGGATCATCTCGTCCGATGTGGAGAGGATCACCGCGATGAGCGTGCCGATCGTGATGACGCGGCCCGAGAAGAGCGTCGCGGCCATGGCGGAGAAGCCGCACTGCGGAACGGCGCCGAGCAGGGCGCCCACTACGGGCCCTGCGGCTCCGGCGCGCGCGACCATATCCTGCATGCGGCTCTCGGCGGAATGCTCGAGCGTCTCCATCGCAAGATAGGTCACCAGCAAAAACGGTATGAGCTGCGCCGTATCCTTGATGCTGTCGACCAGCACATCGGAAAGCAATTCCATCTCGTTATCCTTCATCCCACGGGCGCAGCGCGCCGTCGGGGTAGTCGACTGCCATGAACGTCAGGCCCTCGGCGGGCGCGCTCTGCCCGGCGGCGCAGCGGTCGCACGCGGCGAGCACGTCGAGCACCCACGCGGGCTCGTGCGCACCGCGGCCGACCTCGACCAGCGTGCCCACGAGCGTGCGCACCATGTTGTGCAGGAACGCGTTGGCGCATACGTCGAAGGCGATGAGGTCCTCGCCCGCCTCGTGGATGCGCGCCACGTCGAGCTGCTCGAGGAACCGGTTGGTCGAGATGCCCTCGGCCGAGGACGCCTTGCAGAAGCTCTTGAAGTCATGCTCGCCCAGCAGCAGCTGCGCGGCCTCATGCATGGCCTCGACATCCAGATCGTTGATGCTGCGGAGCCACCATGCCGTGCCCTGGGCCATGATGGGCGCCGCCTCGCCGCACACCAGGCGGTAGCGGTAGTGCCTCCGGAGCGCATCGAAGCGCGCGGAGAAGCCCTGCCCGGCCCGATAGAGGCCGTAGATCGCGATATCGTCGGGGGTGATGCCCACGAGCGAATGGACGACGCGGCGGCCGTCGAGGGCGAGCTCGTCCCCGAAGACCGGAAGGCTCACGTACTGCGCGATGGCATGCACGCCGGCATCGGTGCGCCCGGCGCAGACAAGCTCCACCTCGCGGCGGAGGATGAGCTCGAGCGCACGGCGGACCTCGCCCGCGACGGTGCGCACGGCGGGATCCTTCTGCTCTGCGAACCCGGAGTACGCGGCACCGCGATACCCCAGCTTGACGACCATCGTCGCCTCGGCCTGCATCGTCATAGGATCACCGACAGGACGATCATGGCAACGCCCGCGACGACGATCAGCCAGTCGGCCACGCGCATGCGGTGCGCGGCGGCACCGGCATATCCGCGGCGCGCCATCGCCGCCGCAGCATCCCCGCGTGCCGAGAAGACCTGCGCGAGGGCGGTCGCGACCGAGAAGGGCGATTGCCTGCCCCTGACAGCCTGGGCGGCGGTTATGCGGGCATTCTCATCCACCACGAGGGGGATGAGCCGTGTGAGCCAGGTAAGCGCTGGCGCGGCACCCGTGGCGTTGGGGACGAGCCTGGCCAGCGGGGCGAGCAGCAGGTTGTAGGCATCGATGAGCTGCGTGGGCGTCGTGGTGGCGTTCACGACGAGCACGAAGCCGGTGAAGATGATGATCCGCACCGCCAGGGAGATGCCGCGGAGAATCCCGGCCCAGCTGGGCGGGATGAGCGCGCAGAGCACGGCGAGGATGCCGATGAGGATGCCGCAGGGCCGTACCGCCGCTGCGAGCTGCATGGGCCTGACGCCCGCGAGCAGCATGGCGATCGCGAGCGCGGCGAGGCATACGGCGAAGCCGATCCAGCTGTGCGCCGCGATCACGGCGATGCCGGCAAGCGGCAGGAACGCGATCTTAGCCCGGGCATCGACGCCGTGGAGCGGCGTGCGCTCGGGCTGGTAGCTTCCGATGATGCGAACCTTAGCCACGGGCGTCCCTCCTCCTGGTGCCCATGCCCGCCAAAGAGCGGACGGACACGGTGAGGGGCGGCTCGACGCCGCACGACACATAGGGCTGGGTGCGCGTCTGCACGGCTCCGCCATCGCAATCGTAGCCGAGGGCGCCGTCGCGCATGAAGACCATGCGGGATGCATCGGCGAGCCATTCCTCGACATCGCCGGTGACGATGATCACGGGGAGGTGCTTCGAGCGCATGCGCTGCACCATGCGGTGCACGCGCGCCCGTCCTGCAGCGTCGAGGCCCGCGCACGGGTTATCGAGGACCGCCGCGTCGGGTCGGAGCGCCTCGATGCCCGCGAGCACGGCGAGGCGCTGCTCGCCGGACGAGAGCGTGCGGGGATCCCGATCGAGCAGGCCGGTGATGCCCAGGGCGCCGGCAGCGTGCGTGACGTCGGTATCGACCGTGCCGCCCCGCTTGGAGGAATCCTCGAGCCCGTATGCGATGGCACCGCGCACGGTCTTGGAGAAGAGCTGGTCCTTGGGGAAGCCGCCCAGATATCCCGCACGTCCCGGACGGATGCGCTCGCCGTCGAGCTGCACCTCTCCCCCGTCGAGGGGAAGCGCGCCGGCGAGGGCGGCCGCGAGCGTGGATGTGCCCGAGCCGGCGGGACCTGCCACCAGCACGAGCTCGTCTCCCACCGAGAGCGAGACGTTGCCGAGCGCAGCGTGGGTTCCGTAGACCACCGATGCGTCGACGAGGGAGATCTTGTGCGCCGGGGTGAACGTCGCATCGCCGCGCGCGGGCGTGATGGAGCGCGCGATGCGCGGGGCGAGGTTGTTGTCCTTGATGAAGGAGATGATGTCGTCGGGCTTGGTGCATGACGCGAAGCGGAATCCCTCATGGGAGACCGCGCGGAGCAGCACCATATCCGCCGCATCGGTGATGCCGAGCCTTCCGAGCAGCTCGTCGCTGGCGAGAAGGTCGTCGAAGGAGCCCGACCATGCGCGGTGCCCCGCCCCGAGCAGAACCGTACGGTCCGCGCCCATGGCGCGCTCGAGCGCGGACGAGGTCTCGAGAACGCCCACGCCCGCCTGGACCATGTCGTCGATGATCGTCGCGACCAGCTTGGCGGAGGTGCCGTCGAGCAGCGCGAAGGGATCGTCGAGCACGAGGAAGTCGGGATCGACGGCGATGGCGGCCGCAAGCGCCACAAGCTGCTGCTGGGATGCGGAGAGCTCGGATGTCGAGCTGTGCGCGAGATGGTTGATGCCGCACCTGCGGAGCGCTGCCGTCGCACGGCCCTTGACGGCCTTGCCCGACAGCCCGGCGCAGCGCAGCCCGAACGCGACCTCGTCGAAGACGAGCGTGCTCACCATGCCGGCGCGGGGATCGTGGCCGAGATACGCGACCGTGCCGTCCCTATCGACGGAACCGGCATCAGGGGCCCTGAGACCCGCTGCAAGCTCGGCGAGGACCGTCTTCCCGCTTCCGGTAGGTCCGAGGACGCAGATGCGCTCATAGGGCTCGAGAGCGAGCGAGACGTCGTCGAGGATGCGCTCGGAGGCTTCCGCGAAGCCGAAGCCGACCTTCTCGACCTTGATCATCCCGCCTCCTCTCGAGCGCGAATCGAAAAACCTGACAGCAAACCTGTCCCTGTGGCAGGAAAGCAGATAAACATACCGAGAATCAATTATACGAACAGGGCCCCGATCTCGGGGCCCTGAAATGGTAAAGCTTTGAGCGGCTTGCCTACTCGGCAGCCTCGGTGGCCTCCTCGGCAACCTCCTCGGCGGCCGGCTCCTCGACGGGGGCCTCCTCCACCTTGGGCTCCTCGGCCTTCTTGGCAACCGTGGTGACGGTGCTCTTGGCGGCCTTGGCCTTCTTCTTGACGGGCTCGGTCACGAGCTCGATGATGACGACCTCGGCGGCGTCGCCCTTGCGGGGGCCGAGCTTCATGATGCGGGTGTAGCCGCCGTTACGGTCGGCCCACATGCCCTGAGCGGCCTTCTCGAAGACCTCGCGCACCAGGTCGGCGTTGCCCATCTTGGCGATGGCGAGGCGACGGGAGTGCAGGTCGCCCTTCTTGGCCCAGGTGATGATGCGATCGACATCCGGACGGATAGCCTTGGCACGCTGATCGAGGGTCTTGATGCGATCGTTCTCGAACAGGGCGCAAACCAGGCTCTTCTTCATTGCCTTGGTATGGCTGGCATCGGTGCCGAGCTTCATACCATGTTTCTTGTTGTGCCTCATGATCTAGCTTCTCCTAAACTGTTAAGCCTTAAGGGAGAGGCCCATGGCCTCGAGCTTATCCTTGACTTCCTCGATGGACTTGACGCCGAAGTTGCGGATGTTCAAGAGGTCGTTCTCGGAGAACTCGACCAGCTGACGCACAGCGTGGATGCCAGCGCGCTTGAGGCAGTTGTAGGAGCGGACGGAAAGGTCCAGATCCTCGATCTGCTTGTCAAGCTCGACGTTATCCTCCTCGGTGCCCACGGCGAAAATCGAGGGCTCCTCGCCGGGCTCTTCAGCGTCGGCAAGGTTCATGAACGCAGTCATGTGCTGATTGATGATGTTGGCTGCCTCGACGACGGCGTCGCGCGGAGAGAGGGACCCGTTGGTCTCGACCTCGAGCACGAGACGGTCGTAGTCGGTGTGGCGGCCGATGCGGCAGGCCTCGACGAACTTGGCGCAACGACGCACCGGCGAGTAGAGCGAATCGACGTGCACGACGCCGATCGGATCGCCGTCACGCTCGTTATCCTCGCCGGAGACATAGCCGCGGCCCACGCCGATGCGCATGCGCATGGTGAGATGGGCGCCCTTGCCCAGCGTGCAGATCACGTGCTCGGGGTTGACGAGCTCGAACTCCGCGGGGATATCGAAGTCGCCGCCGGTGACCGTGGCGGGACCGTCGATGTTGATCGAGGCCTCGGCCTCGTCGCCGGTGCCCATGGAGCGGAACACGAGACCCTTGACGTTGAGCACGATATCGGTGACGTCCTCGTGGACGCCCTCGATGGTGGAGAACTCATGCTGCACACCGTCGATCGCGATAGCCTGCACGGCAGCGCCCTCCAGCGAGGACAGCAGCACGCGGCGAAGGCTGTTGCCCAGCGTCTCGCCATAGCCATGCTCGAGAGGCTCGACGCAGATGCGCGCGAGGTTCTCGTGAATCTCCTCTACCGACACTTGCGGTCGGACGAATTCGGACATTGCTACCTCCTATACAGGCGGTCTACTTGGAGTAGAGCTCGACGATGAGCTGCGGGTCGATGGTGCCATCGGTGACCAGGTCGACCTGGTCGCGCGAGGGCATGGTGAGCACGGAGCCCGCCAGCTTCTCGATGTCGACCTCAAGCCACGCGGGGACGGCCATGTGCTCGGTGTAGATCAGGGCCTCCTTGATGGGAAGGAGATCCTTGAACTGCGGGGCAACCGCGATCTTGTCGCCGGCCTTGACGCGGTAGGACGGGATGTCCACGCGCTTGCCGTTGACGGTGATGTGGCCATGACGCACGGTCTGACGGGCCTCCTTGCGCGTACGCGCAAAGCCCAGACGGAACACGACGTTGTCGAGACGGGTCTCGAGGATCGTCATGAGGTTATCGCCCGTGATGCCCTCGTTCTTGAGAGCAAGCTCGTAGTAGCCGCGGAACTGCTTCTCGAGAACGCCGTAGATGAACTTGGCCTTCTGCTTCTCGCGAAGCTGCGCGCCGTACTCGC